>JAJRPU010000043.1 GCA_024280615.1 Bacteroidota bacterium
AACGAAGTTATAAACGCCATTGCGGAGGGGAATGAACACAGAATCTTAGCAGGGGCTCTCAAACGATGGACCAAAATTGACCCTGTCAACACAATCGAAATCAGGAGAAAAATTGCTAAACACATAGTTGAAAGGGGACAATACTCCCTATAAAACTTCCCTATAAAACTGAATTTTTTAATACTTGCTGGAACCTTTAAGAAAGTAATATTCGTATACTATTAAAGGTGTGTTGCCTAATTAGAGCGAGCACCTGGCAATAACGGATGGTGAAAAAAACATCACAAAATAAAGTGAATGATGAGGAAGAAAGCATTGATATTGCTAATGATTTTTGCAGGAGCAGTCATTCTGGAATCTTGTGCAATGAAAACTTCATGTGGAATGACCAAAAGGAAAGCAAAGAAAGCATATAAAGAGTGGAAAGCTAAACGGTAACATTTTTACTTGCTTGTAGCTTTGTCATCCGTTGTTAATAGCTATTTTATTGTCTTTGGTTTATTGTCCTTTTAGCATTGTTCAGCTAGGCTTCTTTAAAGTTTTTTATCTACCTGCCAGATATATTCCTTTTGCCTCTTTGAGAATCTTTTTGAAGTATGGGTCTTCCGTACTTTTAACAAAATAAATGCTCTCACCTGTGGAACGCATTTCAGGTCCTAACTCAGGCTTCACTTCGGGAAATTTATCCCAAGGGAACACGGGTTCTTTAATTGCGTAGCCTTCCAAGTGTTTTTCAAATTTGAAATCTTTTAACTTGTATTTTCCTGTCATAATCTTGACTGCTATGTTAACATAAGGGATTCCATAAGCCTTAGCAATAAATGGCACTGTTCTGCTTGCCCTTGGATTGGCTTCAATAACATATACCGTGTGATTGTGAATGACAAACTGAATGTTTATAAATCCTTTCACACTAAGGGCTTTGGCGATTCTGTAGGTATATGCTTCAATGGTTGCCAGTTCCTCCTCCGAAATACTAAAAGGTGGAAGGACTGCTCTACTATCGCCTGAATGGACGCCTGCCGGTTCCAAATGTTCCAGAATGCCCATTATATGGACATCTTCACCGTCTGAGATAGCATCCACATCAACTTCTTTGCCCTCTGGCAGGAACTTGTCAATAAGCAATGAATTATTTGGAAACTCTTTGAATATGATTTCTGTCCATTGCTTTAACTCTTCTTCCGTAATGATTATTCTCATTCTTTGCCCGCCAAGAACATAAGAAGGTCTAACGAGGACGGGGAATCCGATTTGACGAGCCACCTTAACTGCCTCATCAGGGCTATATGCCACCCCATATGGCGGATAAGGAATGTTAAGTTCTTCAAGGAGTTTAGAGAATTCGCCTCTGTCCTCTGCTTTGTTAATGCTTTCAAAGGAAGTTCCAAGGATTTTGTATCCTGCGTCGTGGATGCTCTTAGCCAATTTGAGTGCTGTTTGTCCACCCAATTGAACAATTATTCCTTCTGGTTTTTCATGCTCAAGGACATTAAAGACATGTTCTTCTTCCAATGGTTCAAAGTAGAGTTTATCAGAAATATCATAATCTGTGGACACTGTTTCCGGATTGCAGTTTATCATTATTGCATTGTATCCCACATCTTGCAATGCCCATATTCCATGGACGCAACAGTAGTCAAATTCAATGCCCTGCCCTATTCTGTTGGGACCGGACCCGAGTATGATAGCGGTTGGTTTGCCGTTAGTAAATTCCCAATTTTCGTTTTCAACATCATAAGTTCCATAGAAATAGGGTGTATCTGAAGGGAATTCGGCGGCACAGGTGTCAACGACCTTATAGGATATTGCTTTCCTACGTTTTCTAATTTCTGCTTCTGGAACGTTGAATATCTGAGCGAGGGTTTTGTCGCCGAACCCTGCTTCTTTGAAACGGTCCCAATCCTCTTGGGTTAAATCATCTATGTTTTTGCCAGAGTATAATTTATGCAGGTCTGAGATTTTCTTTATTTCATTAAGGAACCAAGGGTCTATGTAAGTGAATTTGTGCACTCTGTCTATTGACCAACCTCTGTCAAAGGCTGTTCTGATGGCGAAGAGGCGGTCCCAGGACGGAAATTTCAGTTTCAATTCCAGTTCTTCGTCGGAAAGATTATCTTCCAAAGGAACCACACCATCAACGCCAATCTCAAGACTTCTGGCTGCCTTCTGCAACGCTTCCGTAAATGTTCTGCCCAGTGCCATCACTTCACCAACCGACTTCATTTGCATTCCGAGCCTGTCGTCGGCACCGGGAAACTTCTTGAAGTCCCAACGTGGAATTTTAACTATGACATAGTCAAGAGTTGGTTCAAAGAAGGCAGACGTTTTCTTAGTAACAGGATTTTTGAGTTCATCAAGTCGGTAGCCTATGGCGAGTTTAGCGGCTATCTTAGCAATTGGGTATCCAGTTGCCTTGGATGCCAGTGCTGATGACCTGCTAACCCGTGGATTTATCTCAATAGCAACAATCTGTTCTGTTCGTGGGTCCATGGCAAACTGAACGTTGCAGCCGCCGGCGAAGGACCCAAGGGCATTAAGCATTTTGTGAGAAAGGTCCCTCATCTTCTGAAAGGCTGTATCAGGAAGGGTCATAGCAGGAGCAACGGTAATGCTATCGCCAGTGTGAATACCCATAGGGTCCATATTCTCAATAGTGCATATAACAATGAAGTTATCGGCTTTATCTCGCATTACTTCAAGTTCAAATTCCTTCCAACCCACTAAGGCTTTTTCAACCAGTGCTGTGTGTATGGGCGATATTTCAAGAGCGCGCTGCAGTTTCTCTTCCAGTTCTTCTCTGTTATGGACGAAAGCTGCTCCGCTACCCCCAAGAGTATAGGACGGTCTGATAACTACCGGGTATCCCACTCGCTCGGCGAAGGAAACCCCTTCAAAAACTGTTCGTGCATATTGGGCGGGCGGAACGGGGACATTTATATCAATTAGCAGATTCCTGAATTTTTCTCTGTCTTCGGTTGTTTCAATGGCTTCCATATCTGCCCCAATTATTCGGACGCCATATTTATCCCATATTCCAGCTTCCCACGCTTCCCGACATAGATTGAGGGCTGTTTGACCACCCATTGTAGGCAGGACCGCATCCACTTTGTGCCTTTGCAAGATATATTCTATACTTTCCACGGTCATAGGCATCATATAGACGTGGTCCGCCATAGAGGGGTCAGTCATAATAGTAGCAGGGTTATTGTTCAGGAGAATAACTTCAATGCCTTCTTCCTTGAGACTTCTGATTGCTTGAGACCCCGAATAGTCAAACTCGCAAGCCTGCCCAATGATTATTGGTCCTGAACCTATTATAAAGACCGTTTTGATGGACTTGTCTCTGGGCATCTTTTAGGTTGCTAAGTTAAATAGGATTTTGATAATGTAAGTTGCTTTCTTTTTGTTGTGCATATGTAACTCTTTTTATACCTTTGCAGTATAAAATACTTCCGAATGCAAAGAACCTTACTAGCTATTTCACTTGGTGCTTTGTTGATACTAAGTGCCTGTGGAGGCGGTAATACAAAAAATCAGGGGAATAACCTCACCGGTGAAGTCATAATTGATGGGTCAAGTACTGTCTATCCACTCACAGAAGCCATTGCTGAAGAATTCCAAATACAAAATCCCGGAGTGAAGGTCAAGGTTTCATTCTCTGGCACTGGAGGTGGTTTTAAGAAGTTCCTTAGAGGAGAAGTACACATCAATAATGCCTCCCGTCCCATCAAAGAATCAGAAAAGCGAATTGCAGACGAATCAGGAGTTGAATATCTTGAATTTGAAGTAGGTAGAGACGGGATTACTGTAGTTGTAAACCCTCAGAATAATTGGGTAGACTATCTAACTGTTGATGAACTACAAAAAATTTGGGCTCCTGAAAGTCAAGGGGTTATTACTTCATGGGCTCAAGTCAGAGACGGATTTCCAGATGAAAAATTATCTCTATATGGTCCGGGCACTGCGTCCGGAACGTTTGACTTCTTTACAGAAGCCATTCTTGGAGAAAGTGGTAAGTCACGTGGTGACTACATTGCCAGTGAGGACGACAACGTGCTTGTTCAAGGAGTCAGTGGCGACAAAGGTGGCTTGGGATATTTCGGATATGCATACTATGAAGAGAACAAGGATAAACTAAAAGCCGTACCTATAAAAGCCGAACCAAACTCTGAACCGGTGTTACCAACGCCAGAAACTATACGTTCAGGAGAATACAAACCTCTGTCGCGGCCCCTTTTTATTTACGTCCGAAAGGATGCCCTAAAAAACCCTGCTGTTGCAGAATTTGTTAGATTCTACCTACAAAATGTAGAAACTCTTGCTCCGCAGGTAGGGTATGTTCCTCCTGCCCATGAAACAATTGAACGTCAGTTAAAAGAACTTGAAGAGGCGATTAAAGAAGTACAGCAAGATAAAACCTCATAAAAAAACATTTGTGCCATGAGAGGAACAAGTAAATTCATAGCCTTAGCAGGATTAGGACTGTTACTCATGTCCCTAAATCCATCACGTGAATACAAGCAGACGCCAGACCTGTATGGAATGGAATATCAAGAACTGAAGATTCCCACACCGGATGGAGCAACGCTATATGGTTGGTTCTTCCCTGCCCCAAAAGAAAGCAAGAGATATATCATCATAAGCGATGATGGAGAAGGCAATATGGCTGACAACCTTGAATTGGTTAGTCTTTTCCAATCTGCTGGATACAACGTGATAACTTATGATTACAGAGGTTTCGGGAAAAGCAGTGATTTCAAGATAGATAATAGGGTTTACTTATATCCGCAATTTGTGAAGGACTTAGAAGCAGTGATCAAATTTAGCAGAAGACGCTTCCCAACAGTAAAGTTTGACCTTTACGGCAGAGGCATTGGTGCTGGAATTTCCATTGGTGTAGCATGCAACCGAAATGATATAGTTAAAGTCATTGCAGATGCCCCGTTCTTGAAATTGCAAGACATCAAGCAGAAGTATATGAAATACAAAGGTCAGGAAGTAATAATTCCTTTTGGTTACAACAAGAAATATGAACCATATTATGCTATTGAGGAACCGCCCACTGCCTTGAAGGGAATTCTTGTTATCGTTGGAGAAAACGATAAGATTGTTGGTCCAGAAGACATAAAGAAATGGCAAAAAGAGGTCAAACCCGCCAAGAAACTTGTTGAACTATATGTTGTTCCGGGTGTGGATAACTCACAAACCTTTGAGAAAGACAAAGACGCATATTTCAACAAGATTCGTGAATTCCTTGCCGATAGAGATTAATTTACTGCCTTATGAGTATGAGAAAACACAATTTTTATGCAGGACCTGCCGTCTTGCCTTTGGAAGTGTTAATGGAGGCTTCCCGTGGTGTTCTGCAATACGACAACATCGGATTAAGCATTATTGAAATTTCGCACAGGAGCAAGGATTTCAGTCAAGTCATTGAGGAGGCTGAACACAGGCTCAGGAGTCTTATGAACATTCCAGACGACTATGCCGTCCTATTTCTGCAGGGGGGAGCCCGACTACAATTCGCCATGATTCCTATGAACTTTCTCGGAGATAACGAAACTGCTGTATATACAGACACAGGAGAATGGGCGCGCCAAGCGATTGGAGAAGCGAAACTGTTTGGAAAAGTCCACATAGGTGCTTCTTCCAGAGACGAAAACTACTCATATATTCCCAAGGAAATAGATATTCCCGATGGAGCAAAGTATCTGCACATAACAACCAACAACACTATTTATGGGACTCAATGGCACACTATTCCAGAAGTAAGCATTCCCTTAGTAGCAGATATGTCATCAGATATTCTAAGCAGGCAGTTGGACGTGAATAAATTCGCTATCATCTATGCTGGAGCCCAGAAGAATGCAGGCACGGCAGGCGTTACAATCGTTATTCTAAGGAAGGACCTTGCGGAACGGGTTGTCCGACCCGTCCCCTCTATGCTGGACTACCGAAAACACATAAGCAAAAAATCATTATTGAACACGCCCCCTGTGTTCGCCATCTACGTCAGTATGCTTACATTCAAATGGCTTGAGAGCATCGGTGGAATTCCGGAAATAGAAAGAAGAAACCGTGAGAAAGCATCTCTTATCTACGACGTCCTTGATAAATGGGAAGTGTTTGTTCCCACTGCCCGAAAGGAGGACAGGTCGCTGATGAACATAACATGGCGACTGAAAGACTCGGAATTGGAGGGCGAACTGCTTAAAATGTGTGAAGAAGCCAACATAGTGGGAATTAAAGGACACAGAAAGGTTGGTGGATTCAGGGCATCAGTGTATAACGCCCTGCCAATGGAAAGTGTCAGGGTATTAGTTGACGTCCTTGAAACGTTTGGTAGAAAATATGGCTAAACATATTGCTGAATAAGGTTTTTGAGGAACTTGGTGACCTGCTCACTAAACACACACTGTCAATACTGCTTCTTTTTGTTATTGTTCTGAGCGTTCTCTCGGTTAAAGTCCCATCGCTCAGAATAAAACACGACCTTCAGGATTACTTTCCCCGAGAACACACTGTTTATTCCAGTCTTGAAGATTTATGGCGTTCATTTGGCAGGGATGATAACTTCCTGCTCATTGCCGTCCCGTCACACTCCGGAACAGTGGTGGATTCAATATATCTAGAAACCTTAAAGGAACTAACTGTTGCACTGCGGAAGATAGAGGGTGTCAAGGCTTCTTACAGCATAGCAACGCTGTTCAAACTGGTACCCGTCTCAGGAGGCTGGATTCAACTACCTATCTTCCAAAAGGGAACCCTTGACACTGCATACATCAACAGACAGGACTTACTTCGGTGGTTCATAAGCACTGATGGGAAAAGTTCCTTGATAGTTCTTCACATTGACGAATCACAGGAGATTAAGCCCCAACAATTCGTTGACTCACTGATTAGCATATTAAACAATCATGGAATCACTGAGTTTTATGTCCTAGGCAGGGTCTGGACAGAATTCCACTTTCTCAAAACAACGGTTTCAGAACTGGTTACATACACTACTCTGGGTGTAATAATACTTGCTGTTTTGATATATCTGTTTTTCTCATCAATTAGGATAGTTATTGGAGTTGTTACCTCTCTCGTGGTTTCAATTATAGTTACGACTGTGTGGCTTTCGTGGACATCGCCTTTCCTACCCGCTGTGTCACCAATACTGTTTACAATAATTCTCATCGTGTCTGTTTCAGATATGATTCACATAACACACAGGTTTATGAAATCACTTGAGGAAACTAAGGAACTATCACAGGCAATAAAAATAACTCTAAAGGAATCAGGCATAGGTGTTTTCCTAACAAGCATTACTACGGCATCCGGCTTCCTGGCGTTGATTTTCAATCCCACGCCAGTTATCCAATGGCTGGGCATCCACACTGCTGTTAGTATAATACTTGTGTTCCTAACTGTGCTGTTTTTTTATGTTCCCTTAATAGTGATGCTACGTCCCAAGCCCACTAAGGGCAAGTTGTATGTAGCATTGACGAAAGCAATGGGTGTTTTGTATGAAAGGATTTTGTCATATCGGACCGGAATATGGCTAACTATGACCATCTTAGGAACTTTTCTCATTATCAGCATGGGTGCTTGGAGGCTTCGTGCCGACACATATTTGCTTGCCGATGTGTCCCGCAAGCATCCTTCACACATCGGGTTCTCATACATAAATGATAATTTCTTAATAGGCAGATTTCAAGAATTTATAGTAAAATTCAAACACAATCAAGGGGTCTTAAGTCCCCAAACAATAAAGATTCTTATTGAAATTGAAGAGTCTTTGCGTAAGACATGGGAACCAAGAGTTGTGGTCAGTCCAGTAGCCATACTGCGATACACTGGCATAGTACATCAAAATGAGTTAGATACTGTGCTACTAAAAAAACAGGAGAAAAGACTGTTACGCCTTATGCAAAAACTGTTTTTCGCTGTTACGGACAGTTCAGGAAAAATAGCCCGATTCAGGCTGATGATTCCAGAAATGGGAAGTAGATACACACAAAACAAAGTCAATGAAACTATTTCACTTATTAAAAATAATTTCTCGGAAGTTGAGATTATTCCAAGTGGTTTTATTTATGCTTTTGACCACAACAATATCTACCTAAGTGATTCATTATGGATGAGCCTTTCCTTCGTTGTATTGCTTTCCCTGATAATTGTTGGATTAATTATGCGAAATTTGATTTTACTTGCTATTTTTTTGTTTGTGAATGTATTGCCGTTATTTGTTCTTGCTGGAATAATGGGCTTTATGGACATTACCTTGAGGGCAACCACTGCTATGCTGTTCTCTATCTCTTTCGGCATTGCCGTTGACGATACGACCCATTTACTTAGCAATTTTTACCTATATAGCAGGTTACTAAATCCTGTGGACGCTCTCAAGAAAACTTATTACAACACTGCTGTTGCTATGTCCATAACAACCATTGCTATTGTATCTGTGCTGGGAATTCTGCTTACTTCCGATTTTCTTGCAACAAGATACATAGCAATTTTTCTATCCATCACGTTGCTAAGTGCTACAATACTGGATTTAGTCGCTGTTCCAGTGTTTATAAGGTTGCTTTTAAGCAAACGCAATGAGTTTAAAAATCGTTAATAATAATAGCATGAGCACTAACACACAACATCAATGGTGGTTTGAAGAGCCTTCTCTGGAAGGAAGACCTCAGAGTGCTATTTTAGTTGCTTTACAGAGGCGAAACCAGAAGCCTGAAGAGGTTGAAGAAC
>JAJRPU010000044.1 GCA_024280615.1 Bacteroidota bacterium
AGAGATACCAACTCATCCAACATCTTATAAAGGTTCTCCGTCTTTACATACCTTCTTTTCTTTCTGCTCCACCATCGTTTAGTTATCCACCAATAGCCGTATTCCTTATTGTTACCTGATTTTTTCTTAAGATTTTCGAGGAAGTATCTTGGTTTTGCATCTGGGTCTATGTTGTTCATGGCTTCATCTTTTACACAAAAGTAGGGCAAATTGCCTAAACAATATAAAGCCAAAGAGTTAAACAATTCATCATAATCTTGTATGCACAACGGTTACAAAATGCTTGATATTACTGAACATTTAGCACATGTGTCATAGTAACTTGCACAAAGCAATATGCATCTATCCCTTACCAGTAGCGGGCTTCGTGCGGATTTTGAGGTCGTAAGTCAGGCAAAACACTTGATAAAACTGGCTTTCTTGACCTTTACCCAGCGTAACTTGGGTATGAGTTGTTTATGCTTTCTTGGACTCGGAAGAAACATCAGTAGTTATCTTCTTAATTAATTATCCATCAACCGTTGTGGCATCATATAAGCTAGTGGGTGGATTATACCAGACTTCTTTAAGATATATTGCCAACCCTTATGTCTTTCTGGAATTTTGAATATATCTTCTTGAGATTGTGGTTCAAGAACGAACCAAGATTCTTCCTTCATTTCTTTGGAAAGTTGCAGGGGTGCCCAACCTGAATATCCAATGAAGAACTTAGTGTTTTCTGGAGTTGCTTCCCCTTGTTTAATTAATTGAATTAATTCGTTCAGGTCACCACCCCAATATAAGTTAAGTTTTTCATTGACAGGGATTGCATTAGGAAGGTCTTTGAATGTATGCAGGTAAAACAAACTGTTGAGCTGCACAGGTCCGCCTTTGTGAATAACAAATTCAGGGTAGTTGGCTAAATCTTTTATGAGTACACCGACGGGTAGGTCCTGCGGCTTGTTTAAAACCAATCCGGCAGTGCCATCCCGCGAATGCTCGGTCAATAGAATAACAGTTTTCGGAAAGAACATATCAAAGAGAAAAGGCGAGGCGACAAGGAGGCGCCCCTTCCTTGGATGGAGTTTTTTGGTTGTCAGCTCATATAAAGACTGCAGGGGCAGTTTAGGTAGTGTCGTTTTCATATATCAGTTTGAGAAGTTTCGGCTCTTAGCCAGTCTAAATATTTTTCGTTTCCTTTAATTATTGGCAATGCGAGAATTGCTGGCACTGTGTATGGATGATGTTGCTCAATGAAGTCTTTGACTTTGTCATATAAGTTTGAGCGCGTTTTCAGAATCAATATTGTTTCAGGGTCTTTTTGCACCTTGCCTTCCCACCAATAAAATGAATTCCCTGCTTTGAGGATGTTTGCACAGGCTGCAAGTCGCTCCTCAACAGCTTTGTAAGCCAATTCTTCTGCCACCTCATTAGAGGGACAGGGGATATAAACCATTATGAATTCTGATTCTGTATTACTCATAGCTTCTACTATTTTTTCTTTCCTCTGTTCTGCTCATTTGACTTTTTAGCCGACTTTTTCCTTGCGGACTGCTGTTCCTCACTTGATGGGTTTCCAGCTGACTTGTCCTCCGCTTCACTATCTTGTCTGTCTGGTTCTGGAAGAAGACTATTTTCTTTAAGAATCTTATACCATCTAATTATTTTTTTTACATCTGATGGTTTGACTCTCGTTTGGTCATAGTCTGGTACAACCACTTCAAGAAATTTAAACAGCTCCTCTGCCGTAGAATTTTCATCTGGAACAGTCGCTCCCTCTTCTTCCTTTTGCTTTATTGCGATTAGGACGTCTTTGAGAGGCGTCGTATCTCCAAGAGTATATATTCCTAAATCTTTTAATAGCATAACCTTTTTACTGGTAACGCTTACGAAGACCACTCCCGAACCACTTATGGGCTTCAAAACAAAGCCTCTTGGCGAGACTCCCTCAAGAGTGTATAACCCAGGTTTTCCTATTATTGCTGCCACCTTGTCAAAGTCATTCTGTCTCTTTTCCGTCATAGCTATGTAGTTATTTTTAGCAATTTAAAATTTATGTGTTTTTGTTCCTTTGAGAAGCCTTGCGAATCTTGTTTATCTCGTCATGAATGGATGCAACCACTTCGCCAAGAAAACCCATTAGGAAGAAAAGAAGTCCGACAATAACTAACAAAACAACAAGGAAAAGTATAGGTCTGAAGCCCTGTCCCATCATTCTCATAATGATGGCTACCAATCCTGTTAAAATGCCCAGACCGAGGAATACGGACCCAATGGTTCCAAAGGTTAACAAGGGTTTTTGTGTCAAGATAGTATATAATCTGACGGCTATCAAATCGGCAATCCCAATTATTATACGCCATTTGCCTGAGTATTTGGATTCCCCAAATTTTCTAGGTCTTAACTTAATAGGCATTTCTGCCACTGAGAATCCATATGTCCAGGCAAGGGCAACGATATATCTATGCCAGTCTTTGCGTAAAGGTATTTCCCCTAGGACTTCTCGCTTCATTAATTTCATAGCGTTCATGTCTCTGACTGGCACTCCAAACAGTTTCCTTGTTAACCAGTTGTATACTCTTGATACGAATTTCTTTTCATATTTTCCTACTTTATATCCTGCTATGAGGTCAACATTTTGCCGTTCTATTTCAATAGACATTTTATAAAGGTCTTCTTCGTCAAATTGCATGTCTGCGTCAAAAATTGCTATGTATTTCCCCTTGCTATGAAAGAAACCAGTTAAGATAGCGTGTGTTTTTCCTAAATTGCGACCATGCCTGAATGTTATAAGCCACGGGTAACGTTTTGCTAATTCACTAGCCACCTCAAAAGTCCTGTCTTTAGAACCATCATCAACGATTATAACTTCCCAATGGTTTAAGTTATGCTTCTTGAATAATTTCTCAAAAGCCTCTGCTAATAATGGAAGGTTCTCTTCTTCGTTGTAAGCTGGAACAATAACAGAAACCTTAATATCCTGAGCCTTCTTACTCAATTCCTCTTTAGTGAGTTGTGGTTTATCCACTGGCTATTATTCCTGCGAGTATTAACGCAATGACGGACATTAGCTTGATAAGGATGTTCAAAGAAGGTCCTGAAGTGTCTTTTAGTGGGTCTCCGACCGTGTCGCCCACAACCGTTGCTTTATGTAAGTCAGAACCTTTGCCATATTTAACACCGTCTATTTCAACACCTTGTTCAACCATTTTCTTAGCGTTGTCCCAAGCAGCTCCAGAATTTGCTTGGAAAATAGCCAGCAATACACCGGTTGTAAGAACACCAGCTAAAAGACCACCGAGCATTTCAGGACCTCCAGCAAATCCAACTATTATAGGCGTGATAACAGCTAAAAGCCCGGGAATCATCATTTTTTTCAAAGCTGATGTGGTTGCTATCTCAACACATTTACCATATTCAGCCTTTCCTTCTGCTTGCTCAAAAACCTTCCTGTCTTCCTCGGGCCATTTATCTACTGGCTCATCAATATGTTTACTAATAACCTTCAGAGCTGCTTTTAATTCAGGAATTTCATTAAATTGTCTGCGGACCTCCTTAACCATTGCCATGGCTGCCTTGCCTACTGCGTCAATAGCCAGAGATGAGAAAAGGAAGGCAAGCATACCCCCAATGAAAAGCCCAACAACAACCTTCGGGTTCGCTATGTCAATATAATCAAGTCCGACAGCAGTCATATAGGCAGCAAAGAATGCAAGGGCAGTGAGGGCAGCTGAACCAATAGCAAAACCTTTACCGATTGCGGCGGTAGTGTTCCCCACTGCATCAAGCTTGTCGGTGCGAGCCCTCACTTCAGGAGGTAATTCACTCATTTCAGCTATGCCACCTGCATTGTCCGCAATAGGACCGTAAGCGTCTACTGCAAGCTGAATGCCTGTGTTGGCAAGCATCCCAACTGCCGCGAGGGCTATTCCATAGAGACCGGCAAAATAGTATGCAAGCAAGATGCCCAAGCCAAGCAAGATAATAGGTATAGCAGTGGATTTCATACCTACACCCAGCCCTGCAATAATGTTCGTAGCAACTCCAGTTACCGATTGTTTTACAATTTCCCAAACAGGCTTTTTGCCCGCACCTGTGTAATATTCAGTAATAAATCCGATTGCAATACCTACAATTAATCCTATCACAGTGGCAACCCAGATATCAAGGGCAGTAAAAGAATCTTGAACATATCCAAAGACTCCTTCTGAAGTAACAGTTCCGTTGATAAGATATCTAATTAGAAAGTAAGAACCTGCTAAGTAGATTATTCCAGCGACAAGCTCTCCTTTATTAAGTGCCCATTGGGGGTCCCCATCTTCTTTAACGTTAACGAAGAACGTTCCAATCAGGGAAGCTACAATACCCAACGCTGCCAAAACAAGAGGTAAAAATA
>JAJRPU010000045.1 GCA_024280615.1 Bacteroidota bacterium
CTCCCAAATCATCCATAGGACACACAACAAAATTCGGACAATACTGCTCAACTACATCTTCTGGCTCTATTACACTAATTCGCTTACTGCCCTCATAAACAGGCATATAGTCCAACCCAAGCATGTTCCCAATTATAGTATACTTCGCGACAAGTTGTCCTTGACTGCTGTAAATAAACACATCACCATTGCTGTCGGTCCTGCCACTAAAAAACCGGTAGCCAAATGGGTTGTATCTTACTTTCATTGCCTTATTGCTTGTAAAATTAACGAATCAGAAACCATTTTTTACAATTTCGACATTTCATTAAATGACTGTCAATATCACAAACATTATCAAAATTACAAGTCGGACACTGACTAACCACTCTAATAATTCTGTTTTCATCATTAACACATACATACCTATAACTACACTTCTTCCCTAAAGTAATACGACAAATAAAGGACACTAAATTTTGCATAAATTCCTCATCAGTGTAAGCATCTATCCCCCAAGCCACAACACCCTTGCCTAACGAAGTAACATCTCTATATTCATATCCCGTAACTCTATAACATTTATAACCCCCAAACTCCTTAACATCCCCTAAATCAACCCAAATCTTAAATAAAAATCTTCCTATTTTTAACTTATATTCCCTCTCATTAATTACTTTCGCCATTACAAGAAGTTTTTGTTTTTTATCAAAATCAAAAATAGAAATCTTAATCCCAGTGAATTTAGCAAAAGCAAAACTTAAAATAGTCTCAATTTTACCACTAACGAACTTCTTCTTGCTTCCCCACCACCGCCTATACTTGGTCATCTAAACAGATAACGGACCAAGAAACATCTGTGCCTCTTGTTCAATTATAACCTTTCCATCTTCTCCCAAATAGCGAAAATCTGTAACACGAAATTTGTTAATCTCAACTTCAAAATAAATCTACACTCACAAGATTACCAAAGACACCAATAAAACTCAATTTATCCCCATACTGTAATCTAGCATCAAGCCTAATATGAATCCTAGAATTCTTCAACTTTTTCCATAACATACTAACCCTCTCCCAAAATGAAAACTTAACTTTTATAGTAATAGGCTCAAGTACATATATCGCTGTACGCTTCCCGTCAATTGTTTGAACTTGTATCTTTTGAACCTTCTCCAAACTCTCTAACTCAACTTAATTAGTAAGCCAATTTTCCCTAAATACATACTCAAACCACGGATATTTATCAATTAACAGCTCTACTTGATGGAATCTGGCTATCACTGGGGCACAATTCCTAAACATATAAATCTTTATCAAACAGCTGCCCCAGATAATTGAAAGGATAAGAATTCGTGGTTGTTAATTATTTCCTCCAGCCAAACAGATAATAAATTATGATTACTTTTAACTAACTCTTTATAACAGTCAACCAAATCATTGTCGTTCGTGTCAACAAGACCCTCTGATTTGCTATAACTACTATCACATTGCCCAAATGGTCAACAAGCTCATACTTTGGGTCCAGCTTAATTAAAGATGCTCTTGCAAAAAACTCTCATCAGTTCTGCTATTTCTATTTGAAGATACATACTCTGAATAATTCCGCAGATTAATGCACACGCCACTTAATTAGGAAACAAAGAACCTTGAAATACCCAATAAAACTCCTGTTAGTAAGGAAAATAACCTAAACATAAATAAACATTACTTGCCACATACTATAGAATTTGACATATTCTTGATTTATGCAAAGTATTCATAGAGTAATCACTCTTTCAAGGCGTTGCCTAATTGCCAATAGTAAAGCAGTCTTTATCTTGTCTCCTTTAATTACTTGTCCCTTTTTATCCCACTCCTCCTTACTTGCTCTTATTTTAGTCGTTAGACTGTAGGTTTTCCGTCCTAATTTTACCCTAACATGAATTGGTCATTTACCAGCAAAGTCTGGCTTCTTGTCTGTCCTAAGTTCAAACTTTATTCTTATCATGGGACACAGGATTTACCCGTGCCCCCACCCGAAACCCTTATCTGTTATGGGGGACACAATGGGGACACGTTTTGTGTGCCATTGTATGACATTATGACACAATCCCCATTTGTGAACTCCCTGTAAATAAATATCTTGTGTGTCAATGTGTGCCACAAAATGACAGTCCCAGTGGAGGTGGGGGGAATCGAACCCCCGTCCGGCTAACGGTTACAGGCATACCATCTACATGCTTAGCCGCCAGATTTGAGATTTTACCTGCTTGCCACCGCTATGGGACTGGCGGCACTCCCTGGGCAGCAAGCAGGCTGCCGCCTAAATTGCATTCACCCGGCTGGCGGCATCACCGGATGAAGCCCCCTCCTTACCGACCTCGCCCCGTCCGATACCCGGAGGGGTAGGCATCGGCGGAACGGGCAGCTTCCCTGCCTAGCAGGGATTAAGCTGCCATGGCATAATTGCCAGCGCCATTTACGGTTTCGCGTGTCCGTTTTAACGAGCGGGACACGCCACGCCCGGCATGCAGGTATGCCCTTCACCGGCCGTCAACCGCCATTTCACCCCCTGTTAATCAACATCTTCCGAGAAATATATACGCAAATTTATCCCGAGAAGTTCCCTAAAACAATTGGGCAAATGCCGAGAAATGCATAACTTTACATTGATGAATCAAAAAGAAAAGGATTTACGGGAATTAATGAGATACATACGGAACTTCTCAATTATAGCACATATAGACCATGGAAAGAGTACGCTTGCCGACAGACTCTTAGAAAAGACCAAGACATTAAGCGAACGGGAACTCAGGGAGCAGGTTCTGGACACAATGGACCTGGAACGAGAAAGAGGAATAACAATAAAGAGTCATGCTGTTAGAATGCAATATGAATACAAAGGCGAAATTTACACTTTGAATCTTATAGACACTCCTGGACACGTTGATTTCTCTTATGAAGTTAGCCGTGCACTTGCAGCCTGTGAAGGAGCCCTTTTAGTAGTGGATGCCTCTCAAGGAATTGAGGCACAAACGGTGTCCAATCTTTATGCCGCTCTGGAACAAGACCTTGAAATTGTCCCTGTAATTAACAAAATTGACCTTCCACATGCACGTCCAGAGGAAGTGGCAGAGCAGGTCAAGAACCTCATAGGTTGCTCAGATAATGAAATAATTTTCGTGAGTGCTGCCACTGGAGAAGGCGTTGACCAGCTCCTTAATGCCATAGTTGAAAGAATTCCATCTCCTGAAGGAGACCCATACAAACCCTTACAAGCTCTAATTTTTGATTCAAGATATGACACATATCGTGGAATTATTTCATACATCAGAGTTTTTAATGGAACGATAAAAAAAGGTGATAAGGTTACACTTATGCATGCTGGGGGTGAATACACAGTTGAGGAAGTGGGTTTCCTAAGGCTTCAACACTATCCTGTTGAACAACTTTCGGCTGGAATGGTTGGTTATGTCATTGCAGGGATTAAGGAGCCGGGGAAAGTTCAAGTGGGAGACACATTCACAAGTCTTGAAAACCCTGCAGATGAACCTATCAAGGGCTTTAAACCTGCTAAACCCATGGTCTTTGCTGGAATATACCCTTCTGACAGTGACCAATATGAAGACCTGCGAGAAGCCTTGGAAAAATTGAAACTGAATGATGCGGCTCTAACTTTTGAGCCTGAGGTGTCGCCGGCCCTCGGCTTCGGATTTCGTGTCGGCTTCTTGGGACTGCTACACATGGAGATAGTCCAAGAGAGGCTGGAACGAGAATTTGGCATTTCAGTGATTGTAACTGTTCCTAATGTGTCATACAAGGTTTATTTAAGAAATGGCGAAGTAAGAGAAATAAACAGCCCTGCTGAATATCCTGACCCCGCGCTAGTGGACAAAATAGAAGAGCCTTTTGTGGAAGCACAAATCATAACGCCTGCTGAATATGTCGGTGCTATAATGGAATTGTGTTTATCACGACGTGGAAAACTATTAAATCAAATCTATCTATCAACTGACAGGGTGGAACTTGATTTTGAACTGCCATTGGCGGAAATTCTTTTTGATTTCTTTGATAAACTAAAAAGCGTATCCCGAGGATATGCATCATTTGACTATAAACTTGTAGGATACAAGAAGTCAGACCTCGTTAAATTGAACATTCTATTAAACGGTAAACCTGTTGACGCTTTATCTTTCCTTGTCCATCGGTCCCGGGCATACGAATTTGGCAAAAGAATTTGTCGCAAATTAAAAGAACTTATTCCCAGACAGTTGTTTGAAGTTGCTATCCAAGCCGCCATTGGGTCAAAAGTCATCGCCCGGGAAACCATTAAACCACTTCGCAAAAACGTTACAGCCAAATGCTATGGCGGCGACGTGACCAGAAAACGAAAACTACTTGAAAAGCAGAAGGAAGGCAAAAAACGAATGAAACAAATCGGAAAAGTTCAGGTGCCCCAGGAAGCATTCCTGGCAGTAATGAAAATGGACAAGAAGTAGAGCTACTACTCCACTATTCCCATTATGCCTTTAAGATAAAGCCCTTCAGGGTGGAATACGCTTTCTGGATGGTCTGCAGACTGATGCAAGTAGTGAATAATGGTTGTGTTCCTATTTGCCTGTTGGGACGCCCAAAACACTATTTTCCTGAAAAGTTCCGGGACCACCACCTGAGAGCAACTAAAAGTTAGAAGAAACCCGTTATTATCAAGTTTTGACATAACTTGCCTGTTAAGTTTCGTATAAGCCCTGACTGCTTGTGGCAATGTTCTAACGTGTTTAGTGAATGCTGGTGGGTCGCATATTATAGTGTCCCATCGCTCATTGGTTTCTCTAAGAAAATCAAACACATCTTGCTTTATGAATTCCACATCAACATTCCTAAAGTTTAACTTTATATTTTCCCTTGCAAGTTCCAGAACCTTTTCTGACGAATCAACAAGTGTAACAGATTGAGCTTTTCCTTTTAATGCATTTAAAGCAAAACCTCCGGAATAAGAAAATAAATCCAAAACTTTGCCACGAGCATATCTCCTCACAAACAGTCTGTTGTCCCGTTGGTCAAGGAAATGTCCTGTTTTCTGTCCATGCTTCCAGTCAACAAGAAGCTTTAATTCATTTTCTTCACATAAAATTGGATTTTGGGCATCCCCTTCAATCAACTGGGATACGGTTTCTTTTCCTGTATGCCTTCTTACATAAATTGCCTTTACCCTGTTATTTAAAACCTTTTTCAATGCAGAGGTTATTAATGGAACTTCCTGCCACATTCCTTCAGAGTATACAGCCATTGACACAACTCCATTGTAATAGTCCATTGTCAATCCGGGGAACATGTCTGCTTCGCCGTGAACTATCCGGAAAGCATTAGTGTGGCTTGGAATATTTAGTAAGATTCGTCGCTTATAGGCTCTTTTCAATTTCTCAAACCAGAAATGTTCATTTATATCAACTGGACTTCCCCAATGAAAAACCTTAACTCTAATTGTGCCGTGATGATAGTGCCCCATAGCGATGGGATGGTGGTCCGGACCAAGAACTATAACCCTTTGACCTTCCTTTATTTCTTCTAATGGTTTTACTGCTTCACTAAAAAGCCATGGATGCCGTCTCTCTATAACCTCGGGCTTAACGACCAGAACCTTAGGAAATTGACTCATATTGCTACCATGTAAAATCTAACTCGTCTTCCGATGGACTTGAAACAGATGCATTATCTATCCCCTGTTCAATAATATCTTCACTCATAGTAATGGTTTGGGCATATTCCTGCCATTTACGTAGTCCTTCCTCAAGAAACGCTTTAAATTTTTCAACATTAGGCGTGTAACCTATAGGTGGGACAAGGACTGTACTATCAGGTGCTATGATAACATAAAACGGTTGAGAGTTGCTTCCGAACAAAGAGATTTGCATATCTGTCCATCTTTCTCCAACGGTAGTTATTAATTTCCCTGTTCGTTTAGAACGATAGTGTTTGTCAGGGGGCAGAGACGTTCGTTCATCAACATAAAGGGAAGCAAGTATGTAATCTTCTGCAAGCATTTTCCATATTTCTTTTTCGCTCCATACGTGCTCTTCCATCTTCCGGCAATTAACGCAGGTCCATCCCGTGAAATCTATTAATATGGGCTTTCCGGTGGCTCTGGACGCCAATACTGCATCCTCAAAATCATGATAACAAGGCAGATTCTGGGCACAACTTTCAGGCTGAGGAAATTCTGCTATTGCATTGGATGAACCATTTTCAGCAGGCTTGAACCTGTATGAAGTCAACTTGGAATGAATTTTCATCAGTAGCTCTTCCTGATGCTTCCACTCTTTATAAAAGTCTGGTGGGGCGAGCCCGCTTAAAACCTTCAATGGGGCTCCCCATAGTCCCGGTAGCATGTATATGGCGAAACCAAGTACCAACATGCCCAGCAATAATCTTCCTATTCCTATTGGTCCGGCATCTGTGTTTTTTATCTTAATTATTCCTAGCAAGAACAGTCCCCAAGTAGCAAAAATTATTATCCAAATTGATAGAAAAATTTCCCTGTTCAATATGCCCCATCTGTAAGCAAGGTCAACATTAGAGAGAAATTTCAATGCGAGAGCGAGTTCAATGAATCCAAGGGACACTTTTACTGTGTTCATCCACATTCCAGACCTTGGTAAAGATTGCAAAACCCCTGGGAACATAGCGAAGAATGTGAAAGGTAAGGCTAGAGCCAAAGCAAAACCTAACATTCCCATTGTTGGTCCCCATGTCTCGCCACTGAGGGCAGCCTGCACAAGCAGAGTTCCAATAATAGGTCCTGTGCAAGAAAAAGACACGATAGCCAGTGTGAAAGCCATGAAAAAGATACCTAATACTCCGCCTGTTTTACTTGCCAGTTGGTCAGTAGCAGTTGCCCAACTGGATGGTAGCCTTATTTCAAACGCTCCAAAGAAAGAGATAGCAAATATCACAAACAGAAAGAAGAACAAAAGATTTAAGAATGCACTACTTGCCATCTTATTCATTACATCGGCTCCAAAAAGTTTTGTTACAATAACCCCTAAAGAAACATAGATAACTATTATTGCCAGACCATAAACAATCGCTTCAATAATACCTTTTTTGCCTCCTTCCCGCTTAGTAAAATAACTAACAGTTAAGGGAATCATCGGGAAAACACAGGGTGTCAAGAGGGCAAGTAGACCGCCTATGAAGCCGGCAACAAAGATAGCCCATAGGGACATTGAATCTCTATGGCTCTGAATCTTACCACTAATCTTAGGTTGGTCTATGGATATTGGCTTGTCTGACTGCTCAATTTCCTGAGCAAGAGCAGTAGGTTCTTCCATAACTTCATCCAGAGAAAAGAATGTGTCCTTATTTAAAGGAAGTTCAAGGGCAATATACTCTGGCGGCAGACAATTTGCAGTGTCACAAGTCATATATACAAAAGTGCCTTTCAAAAAGGGATTGTCTCCTGTTATTTCAAAAGTTATTTTAAGATGTGCAGTATCATCGGCAAGTGTAACATCCATTTCAAAGTATGGGTCATATTTTGTATAGGTCTTTGTGATAAAATGAAGTTGTTCAGCTACCTTAGCGTCTTTCAGTTCTTCAATTTCTATTGTTGTAGCTTGTGGACCTCCTTCCTTGGCTTCTGTGCCATATATGTGCCAACCCGGTTCTATAGAGCCATATAAATGTAATTCAGAGTTTTTTCCCAAGTGCTTTACTTCAACCTTCCAATCAACAGGGTCAAATATCTGTGCATAGGAAACAAAAGTAGTTAACAAAAGAAATGTAACGCTCTTTGCTATTTTCCAGCCCATTTCACTATGCTTTTAAATATCAGTAAACCATCGTCGTTACCTATCAATCCTTCGGCACTTCTTTCAGGATGTGGCATCATACCGAACACTTGTTTATTAGCATCGCAAACTCCTGCAATGTTATCAACGGAACCGTTAGGGTTTGTAGTATCATCAACATTGCCTTTTTCATCAGAATACTTAAATAGAACCTGACCATTAGCATACATATCTTTAAGGGTCTTTTGGTCAACGTAATATCTACCCTCCTTATGTGCAATTGGAATATTCAGTATAGTGCCTGTTTCTGTGAGATTGGTAAGGGGGGTGTTTTGTGTTTCAACCCTAACGTATTGTGGTTGGCAAATGAATCTTCCATTAGTGTTCATTAGTAGGGCTCCGGGTAGCAAGCCCGCTTCACAAAGAATTTGAAAACCATTACATATTCCAAGGACATAGCCTCCTTTTTCTACATGCTTCCTAATTGCATTCATTATTGGCGAGAGGCGAGCTATTGCCCCAGCCCTCAGATAGTCCCCATAGGAAAAGCCTCCGGGCAAAATAACCCAGTCTCCTTCCCCCAATGGCTCAACAGTATCATTATTATGCCACAGAAAATGCACATCTTCTCCTAAAACGTCCTTCAACACGTGGAAAACATCCCTATCACAATTGGACCCCGGAAAGATAACTACTCCCCAACGCATCTATTTTTTGTTTAACTTTGCACTACTAAACCCAAAATTAGGCAATATGAGGAAAGACGAACTAATTCAAGCAATTTCGGACAGGACAGGATTGACAAGGACTGACGTTAAGCACGTCATTGACGCATTCGTCTCAATTGTAAAGGACCAGCTAATTAATGGAAATAGCGTTGTAATGCGTGGATTTGGCACGTTCACAGTGAGAATAAGAAAGCCGCGTGTAGCAAGAGATATAAACCGTAATAAACCGATTTATTTACCAGAAAGACGAATTCCATTCTTTAAGCCTTCAGACAAGTTCGTCAAGGAAGTTGACAGAGCAAATTCCTTAGTTAAATAAGAATAATCTTGGGGGTTCGTAGCTGGACCATAGGCATAGCAATTACTATTGCCTCGGGTATAGGGGCTTATTTTTTAGTTCAGACAGGTGGGAAACATACATTGGGGGTAAAGAATCAAAGTAAGCCTTTTCAAGAGCAATGGCTTGAACAGTTAGCAACAGGTAATTCATTTGAACAATTAATTGAACAGGGGGAATTTGCAGGAGCGGCATATTTAATTGAGCGTCGCTTCATAGAGGGAAAAGCTCTATACTCGCAAACTGTTAAGGCTTGGCTTAAAGCCCTTGAAACAACGACCGATACAGCCCTTAAACGATACATAGCAGAACGGATATTAGCTATTACAGCAGCTTATCAACCTGACACATTATACCTTATGTATTGGGCACGGGCACAGGCACACAGAGCCCTTGGCAACAGAATGGAAAGTGTGTTCGAACTGATTACTCTCTTGAGGCACGACTCAACGTATGTGCCCGCACACGTCCAGTTAGCCCGCCTTTTCTTAAATATCAACAATACAGATAGAGCAACTGAACATTTGATTAAAGCCCTTGCTTTAGACCCAGATAATCCCCAAGCACTCAGACTCCTTGATAGTTTAAGGAACACTTTTACCCATCGGGACTCTTTATTAAACCGTAAAAGCATTGAAAGTTAAACCCTTAAAATAATAGTGCAATGCCTTGTGGAAGGAAGAGAAAGAAGAAAAAAATGAACAAGCACAAATTGAAGAAGAGAAGGAAAAAGATGAGATACAAAACCAAGTATAAGTAAACGAATAAAAACGAACAGGATAGGTATCTTAAGCATCGGCATATAAAAAAGATAGACATCATTAAAAAAGGTTTCCGTGTGTTAATACTTTCACTAACTGACTCGGTTAATACAGGTATGATGGGATAGGCGAGGAACACGTTGGGCTTAGTGTTTTTTTATTGATTGGGCAATATTTAATTAGCTTTTGTAATGGCTTCCTTGGGTGTCAAGTAGTTAGGAAGCCCATAAGTGGTGATATTAATGTCTCTGGGACTACTGTTTTTGAGAGGTTCCTCTCTATTCCATTACTCATTTTCTCTTGCTCACATTCACTTGTTTTTTACAACAAAAAAATAGTGTGCTATGGGAAGAACTCTTTTAATTCACAAAGACAAACAAAACGACCAAGTCAAGATAGCAACCCTTGATGAAAACAACTACCTTATTGGATATGTTGAAGAAGACCTTAACAAGGAAGTTCAAGTAGGGGACATATTCCTTGGAAGGGTAAAGTTAGTAACAGGTGCCCTTAACGCAGCGTTTATAGATATGGGTTTGGAACGGGACGGGTTCCTGCATTACACTGACTTAACGCCCAACATCAGGTCAATCATAAAGTTCACGAAAGGGCTTTTGGAAGGTAGGGACTATGACCCTCTCCTTAGAGACTTCACTCCGGAACCTCCTACGGAGAAAGGAGGAAAAATAGAGAATATTCTTGAAGTCAACATGTACCTTCCTGTTCAGGTGAAGAAAGAACCCATTAGCAACAAAGGACCAAGAGTTTCCTGCGAAATATCCATTCCGGGCAGATATTTTGTTATCCATCCATTTCAAGACATAAAAGGAATTTCCCGGAAGATTGAAGACAAGGAACAGCGGAAAAGACTCAAGAAAATAATTGAGAAATACTATCATCCCTTGATGGGATTGATTGTTCGGACCGCTGCTGCCAACGCAACAGAGGAACAACTCCTTGAAGACCTTGAAAACCTTAAAAAGAAATGGATTGAAACAGTTAATAACATACGCAAATTCAAGAAACTATACCGGACAGGAAAGATGATGCCTGTAATCATTTATAAAGAACCTAACAGAATCAAGCAATTGCTAAGGGACCTGCTTGCCGAACCATTTGACAAAATAGTTGTTGACGACCCAGCCCTATTTGAAGAACTTCGGGAATCACTGCTTGATGAGATGCCAGAGCTGGTGGATAAACTATATCTACATCAACTGGAAGCCCCCCTGTTCCAGTTCTATCAAGTGGATGACCAGATTCATCTTGCCCGAAACAGACAGGTTCCCCTCTCAGAAGGTGCATACTTAATCATTGACCGAACGGAAGCATTTCACATAATAGACGTCAACAGTGGCAGTTATGTGCCCAAGGAAGGTTCTCAGGAAGAAACAGCCCTAAAGATAAACTTAATTGCTGCTAAAGAAATTGCTAGGCAGATTAAGTTGCGTGATATGGGTGGATTAATTCTCATTGATTTTATTGATATGACGAAGTCAGAGAATAAAAAACGAGTTTTTGAAACTTTTAAAAAAGAATTAGAAAAGATAGATAGGGCTCGGAAAGCCTTTGATGAATCTGGATTAAGCAAGTTCTCTATTCTTGAAATGACAAGAGAGCGTTCCCACAGTGCTATCTCTGCCGAGGCACTTAAATGCCCCTATTGTGCTGGAACTGGTTACAGCATGGGTGACCCCACTTTGATGGTTGCTATGCTACTACGAGACCTTGAAAGAAAAATTAAACAGGCACGACAGGATAGACGAACAAGGGCACTGATTCCTCGCTTTACTCTTGTGGTGGGTCCACATCTGGAAGAAGAGCTGAAGAAGAAGTTGCCTGACTTCCTTAAGAAGCATAAATTTCTCTCTTTTGATACAGTAAAGATTGATGTTGAAATTAATCCGGATTATGCTCTCTTTCAATATAATATCATAAAAGAACAACCTGTGCTTAAGAAGCCTCGTTTGCCCAGATGGTTAAGGCTTCTGTTTGGCAAACCCAGACGGCGTGGAACAAGGTCCCGAACACAACGGAAACCAACAGGAAGAAGAAAGACAAGCAAGAAAAAGAAATAATCCTAAAAAAACACTGAAGAACACAAAATTAGGTGCCGAGGAAGTAGAAGGCTCTTTTAAAGCCATGGGGTGGACAGAGTTAGCCCCAAAGGACACAGGCATATAAAAAACAAAAAAAAAATAAAAAAACCATGTTCAACTCTGTTTTATGTATCCTCCGTAACTTATTTTCCACTGCAATATACAAGTTAAAGAATCTTCACACTCCTAAAACCTGCACAAACACTGTCCTGTCCCTGCTTCGGGTGTCAAAATCCACAAGGACTATTTGTTGCCAAGTTCCTAATAATAGCCTACTGTCTACAAATGGGATAACAACTGATGGACCTACTAAGGATGCTCGCAAGTGGGCAGCACCATTATCATCTCCCCACATCTTGTGATGTTCATACGGATAGTCATAAGGTGCTATCTTTTCCAGAAATTCAGCAAAGTCTTTCTTCACTAATCCCGGCTCATACTCAATCGTTGTGATGGAAGCTGTTGACCCCCTGACAAATACAACCACACTGCCCTCCCTCAACCCGCTTTCCCGAACTATCTCCTGAACTTGGTCAGTCAAGTCAATAATGTCTGTGAATCCCTGTGTGCGAACCCGTATCTCCTTGGTCATTATTTTCATAGTGCTTCAATTATTTGTTCAATGCTTGAACGTACAAGCCTTTCCCAATGTGGGAATTGGTCATAATCAAAGAAGCGTGCCACTCGCCAGTTGCCTTTTGTAGTCTTAACTGCCCGAATAGGGAGATAATCATGTGGGTCATTGGACCATATTTCCTCTTTGCCGACACGGGCACGCCACTCCTGTGGCAATGAATCCTTCAACTTTGAGAAAATGCTAGCAAATTCTTGAGACCCAACAACAGAAAAACTAAAATTATGCCCCAGCCAGAAGAGAGTTCTAAACAATAAAAAGGTTCCATTAGTTATCAACCGTGGGTAATCCAGCACAACGTATGGACACTTCTTATGATTCATCCCCCTTGTTATTCTTCCTGAATAGACATCTGTTCCATCGGGCAAAATGGTTTTAAACCGCTCTGCGTTTTTAATAAGCGAATCCCTAAATTTTTCAAGTTCCCGATGCAAAACATCCATAAGGTCTCGCGTAGCGATGTGATAAACAGGACTTGTCAGAACGGTCCATTGTGCCGAATTAAGCCTTATCTTTGCCATTGAGTGTAAAGTTATGAAGAAACTACACAAACTACTGCTCATATCTTTTATTCCGCCTTTTTTCGTAACCCTTTTTATTGCTACTTCCATCTTGATATTCCAATTTGTGTGGAAGTATATAGATGAGATAATAGGCAAAGGCATATCGTGGTCTATAATAATGGAATTGTTAGGGTGGGCGGGTGCCGGAATGTTTCCCCTTGCCCTTCCCATAGCTGTGTTACTTGCCGGCGTAATGATGTATGGGTCATTGGCAGAACATAGTGAATTCGTAGCCTTGAAGTCCTTAGGCATTTCATACTGGCAGACGGCACGATTTATGTTAGTGGTGGGAACAATTTTGGCTCTAACTCTGGCGTTATATAGCCATTTTGTTCTGCCCCATGCAAATTTCCGTTTTTATAGCCTCTTATATGATATTAGACAGGCTAAACCCATCCTTGCCATTCCGGAAGGCGTATTCTATCGTAAACTTCGTGGCTTCTTCATTCTGGTTAAGAAAAAAGACGACGTTACTAACTATATGGAAGATATAACTATTTACCAATTTGATGCTAATAATCCCCCTGGTCCATTGCTCAAAGCCCGTTCTGGAACCCTTGAATCGCTCAATGAAGGTGATTTTCTAAAAATGACTTTTTATAAAGGAATGCAATATATTAACATTTCAACTAAACACGTTAAGCAGGCTCGAAGGGACCAAAAAGCTTATAAACCTTTTTCTGTTATTAAATTCTCTAAGTGGATTAAGTTTTTTGATTTGCGTGAATTCAAATTTAGACAACAAAGTGCTGAAATGCTTCGTGGACACTATGAGATGCTTGACCTTTCGCAATTGTTGTATGTAGCTGATAGCATGCAACGACGCATTAATAACATGCCCCGAAAGGCTCTCCGAAAGCCCTATCAAGCATTCTTTTCCTTTATGGATTCGGCTCTAATAAAGAAAATTAATAATGTTTCTGAGGTCTCAATGCCAGAGCCTTCCTACTCATTGCTTGTCAAAGCATTGACCAATGCCTCTTCTGTCCAACATGAAGTTTTGTCCATAAAGCGCTACCAAGAAGGATTAATGACAATAAAGAATAGATTTCTCATTTCGTTTCACAAAAGACTCTCACTGTCTTTCGCCGTTTTACTACTGCTTGTTCTCGGCACTTCTCTTGGTGCCTTGCTCAGGCGAGGCGGGTTGGGGGCTCCCCTTATCGCTTCTGGAATAACTTTCGTAATATTTTACCTGATTTTTAGCACTGGTGAACGGCTCGCTCATGAAGGTGCACTCCCTGTGTTCCTCGGGCTATGGCTTCCAAATCTCATATTTTTGCCTATAACCGTTATTTTAGTGTGGTTGATAAACAATGACTACATATCACTGGCAAAAGGAAGGAAATGAAGATGGGAAAAATTAAATATATTGACAAATTTATTTTGTCTCTAGTTGCCATAACTGGCTTGGCTCTGATGCTTGCTTTCACAGTCCCCAAGGGCACTTTTGTCCTTTTTATGCAATATCTCAGAACCCCTGTTTTGGACTACATTATGGAATTCTTTTCCTTCCTTGGTTTAGGCATTATGGTTATTCCAGTGTTGATTCTGGTATGGCGACGGTGTGGACTGTGGCAACTTATTGCCTCCGGCGGAACAGCCATCTTTTTGGCTATAATAATTCAGTTATTGAAACGGACGTTTAATGAGCCTCGTCCTGCCTTAGCCCTTGAATTTATGCCTGAACCCTATCCTTTCTCAATACCTCACGAACTGTTTTCCTTTCCTTCTGGGCATTCAGCAACCGCTTTTTTCATTGCCACAACCCTATTCATGGTCTTTAGGACACGAAAAATTTTAATCCTTGCCTTTATTTACGCTACTCTCGTAGCTATCAGTAGAATCTATTTATTTCAGCACTTCTTTGTTGATACTGTTGTTGGTGCAATCATTGGCATTAGCTTAGGCTATCTCGCTTTCAAAACCAGAGTGCGGTGCGACGGACAACAATCATAATGCTAATTCTGTTCTGGGTTGTCATATATCTGCCCAATTTGAAACATCAACTCATTGACCCATTGGAAACATTCTATGTGGAAGCAAGCAGAGAAATGAACCTGTTTAACAAAGCATTTACGCCGGTTGTCAATGGACAAGAGCTGTCCCACAAACCTCCACTATTCTTCTGGATTGAATCCATTGCCATAAATAGTGGTCAAGACATTGAGCGGAATGCCCGCCTGCCCGCCCTCTTTAGCTTTATTCTCCTCGGACTCCTTACTTACTACATGGGCATTTATCTTGGCGAGGAACGGCTCGCTCTGTACTGGTCCCTGCTCATTACTACAACCCCGCTCTCTCTGTTTCTTGGCCGGTCTGCCCTGCCCACTACCCTCCTAATGCTAATAGTGTTCCTTTCATTGTTCAGCCTATTCAAATCACACAGAGAACATAAGAAGTCTTGGCTTGGTATAGCAATGGTTTCCACTGGACTATCCTTATACGTAGGCGGTATCATCTCTCCAATAATAATTATTTTAACATGGTGGCTTGCCCATCCGCTTTTTGTGTCCGATGAAGGTGAACGAAAACTCTTCCCACTAAAGGATGGTGCCACGTTTCTCCTCGGTGTCCTCGTAGCCATTGGACTACTATCCCTTGTAGAATTCTTTTTAACAGGAAAAGCCTTTATTCTCAATCACTTCAAGGAACTTAGATTACTTGAGATAACCTCCTCTCAATTGTTGTTATATTTTGCGTTTGCAGTTGCAATTTTGTCCCTAGGCATATTCCCGTTAGGTGTTCTGTCCATTGGTCAACTGATGCGAACTGGATTGGTTGTTAAGTTAACAGAGAAGCGACGGCGGTGGCACTGGTGGATGGTCTCCCTTTTTACCGTATCTTTTCTTTCTATACCTTTCCATAACATAGAAATATCAACTTTCCCGCTAATACTTATCCCACTATCATACTTCTCTGCCGACTTCCTTGACTACCTAAGCAGGACAAGAACCAAAGAGAAACTCCCGCCCATTCCCACATTGCTCAGTTTCCTCTATGGGATATTTATGTTCATCATTGGCATAATTCTCATCGTTATCCCAATTGTAGGGATGCTATTGCCTGAACTGGTGCCCTACATTCCTTATAGGTTCTGGCAGGAAGCCCTTCAATGCCCCGTTCATTGGGAAATTCCTCTTGTTTTCATTGGACTGATATTTATCACTGGCAATCTCGTAATTATCCAATCTTATAAGTCAAACATTTTCAAATGGACGCTTTACACAAGCATCTTGAATGGTGTTATCTTCTTCCTTGTTATGAACATCTACTTGCCTCGGTTTGTCCAGTATTGGCAAGGTGAAATAGTAAATGTTTACAAAGAATTGCCATCTGGCAAAAGTCAAGTTACCCCTATAAACTTCGCTACTTATGCTCATTTATTATATCTCGGAAATGAAGGATATAAATTTAACATCAACCTGCCTGCTTATCAAATGTTTGTTTACAGAAGCCATGATTCAATACCCGATTCAATCGTTCAAACTTACATACCGCTATACGGATATTACTACAAAATAGATACGTTACCAATCTATGACCACTAATTGAAAAGATATGGCAAAGCATTGGCACAAAAAGGAACTGGTTAGGATATGCCTTTTAATAATTGGCTTGCTATGGATACTTATTTCAAACCCTGTGTTAACCCAAATAACTGAATTTGTTGAAGAGTCATGGTGGAATAAAACCACACGAAAAAGCCAAGAGACTATTGCATCGCTAAGACAAGCCTTGACCAATGGAACAATAGAACCGTCTCAATATGAACAATTTGGGCTTGAATGCATAATTTCCGACACACTCTGGATTGGAACCTTTGAGATTCCCTGCACCGATTCTATTATTGAGCATCCCTCTGGGACATACTTATGTTTATTCCTTTCCGACACGGTGTCGTGTGCCATTCGGATTGCCACTCCTCACAACCATCTGCACACAATCAACAAACCGCTATTCCTCTGGACGGTCAAGTTTGAAGATGGTAAGTTTTCCCTTGAACGGGATGGTGTTCTGTTGCCATCACTTCAGGTTTTCCTCTCCTTATTAATCGCAATTCTGGTAATGGTTCTCCTGCCTGAAAAATTAAAACTCCTTTCCGTTTTGCTATTTATCCTGCTTTCCTTTATTTCCGTTGACTATCAAAGCACTCTATTTTCCTCTGGATTATATGGAATTTCCGTTATCACTCCCTCATTGGGAATAATCATTATCGCTTTGTTATCA
>JAJRPU010000046.1 GCA_024280615.1 Bacteroidota bacterium
GAGTCATTCAGGAGATGGGACTACTATTGCCGGAACCACCGTGGATTATGTAGCTGATTTCGATAACGGCAATATGGAAGGAACAGCAATAGGTGTAGGGTCAATTGAATTTTTACTTGATGGTTTAGCAGAAACAACAATAAATAATGATTTCTCCCCTTCCACTGATAATACTTATGATTTAGGATCCACTACTCTCGGTTGGGCAAATGTAAATGCCTACAACTTTAACACCCTTTCTGATATGAGACTAAAAACAGACGTTTCTGAGTTAAACTATGGATTACGAGAAATAATGAAAATGAAACCGCTAAAATATCGCTATAAGACGTATCCTTTCCCGGACAGCTTGGAAGTCTATTCCCTTGGTTTGTCTGCCCAAGAACTGTATCAAATAATTCCCGAAGCGGTTAGAACATATCGTTGGAAAAAAAGTGAAAAGGATCTTAAATTTTATAAGCAAGATTTAGAGTATTGGAGTGTGGATTACACTAAACTAATACCTATTCTAATCAAAGCCATACAGGAACAACAAATGATGATAGAAAGATTACAAAGAGAATTAGAACAACTTAAAGGACAAGGAGATATAGAGTAAAGATGATCAAATTTATTGTTAAACGACTTTTCTTTTTATAAAACTCATCCACCGTTCGGGGAGCAAGCCGGTGTTTCGGGCAAGGTTATAATCTTCTTCAAGGACAGATACAAATGTTTTTCCTGTTCCAGCCCACCATTTGCCAGACCGTAAACTGTGCCTAAAAACAACATTTAAAGTATTACCCTTAAACATTATTGTTCTTTCTTCAACCCAAGTGGAAAAAGGATTTTCTTTCAGTGACGCGAATGAGCCGCTAATGAAGTGCCACAATCCCTGTGCAAGCAATGGAATATCTTTTTCAACATATTGCAAAGTATTGTGGATAATGCAAATTCGCATATTATTGCTTAATCCACTGAGCCATAACAAATGATTTATCCTGAAAGGGTCCCATGATACGACCTCTGTGGGATTATGTGTAATTCTTTCCCAGTTTATTAAATGGGCATAGGAGTCATTCAGGGCAGGTTCAACTTTATGTAAGTTGTCCCATATCTCGCCTAACCGATATGCTTCATTGCCTCTGTCAAGCCAGCCCTTGAGTGCCTCTGGGTTGGTATATGGTTTTTGATAGCCTATAATAATTCCAAAGAGAAAAGGGTTTGAAGGTTGAAAAATAGGTGTTTCTTCTGGTTTCCAACCAGTGAAGGAAATCAATGCCTCGTTTGTGATTGGGTCTGGTTCCAGCAGTGAAAACAGGTCTTGTGGGTAATCGTTGCAGATGCAAATCCCAGATAGTGGATTCTCATCAAGCAAAGACAGAAATCCTTGAAAATCATCGTTAGCAGTTATCAACAGAATTTTTTTATCTGAGAAGTAATTGAACATATTTGTAGTCATAAAGTTCCAAGCTGCCTTTAACTCTGGTTGAATATATACGAACAGGTCGGCTTCATACCACTCAGAACTCCCCCAATGTATAGTGTTCCAGCCGTTATCCATTTGCTAATGAGGTATTTCTAAGGATTGCTTCCAGCCAGCGAATTTTAAATCTTTTCTCTTCCCCAGGAGCATACAAGAACCCTTCCATATATAAAATTGAGTTGTCTGGCAATTTCATAACATAAGAAACAAACAGTCCTCCCATAAATTGCTTTTTCATTCGCCATAACCCACGAACTATTAGATGGTTTCCTCTTTGTGCAAATTCAAGGATTGTATCAGTGATAACATAATCTCCGGGGAAAGTACCGGGAATGAATTTCATAATTTCTTCTCTTAAAATCAAAAAGTCTCGTTGGTTTTTAGGAAATTGTGTCTTTTTTAGTCTTGCAAACACTAAAGAATGAACAATATCTGCTTCATCGCTCCGCAACCAAATGATACTATCTGACTTACGAGCTATAGAAAAGTTGATGGGTATAGTAGTTTTTATTCCCAGTTGTTTCTCCAGAAGTATTTCAATCTCTTTAGCTCTGTGTGATTTAGCTACAACATTCTGCAAATGAGCCATTTCCAACGAATCTATTTGTGGAACCAGATGTGAACTTATGTGTTCTATGCAAGCTTCATTCACTGCGTCAGGCAGCAAGACTATATATACCCATTGTGGTTTGCTCCACACATTTCGCAGAGTAACTATCCTGCAGTCATAGGGCATTGTGTCAATTAGACTTGCCAGTTCACGCATAAATTTTCTGTCCTGCTTCCTTTTGAGAATTATAACCTGTCTGAATCGCTTTAAATCATTATTTATGTCCTTGGGTGCATATACGGTTATCACTGGCTCTATGGGTCCCAGCGGGCTGAAAGGTACTTCAAAATATTGCCTCAATCGTTTTACAATCAAACTGTCTTTTCCAAAAATAATTACTTCGTTATGGCTACCTCTGGAACTGATTTTTACGTTTAAAGCTTTACTAACCGCTTCTTGCTCTTTTTCTAAAGATTCAGTAGTACAAGACCATGGAATGGCTACAAACACAATTAGTGTAAATAATCCGATTATGTTAGTTATAATGTGGCGATACATATATCACAAGCTTTTGACCGGGATAAATTAAGTGTCCTCTTATCCCATTCCAAGCCTTTAGTTTTCTAACGGAAGTTCCGTATCGTCTGGCTATGTGCGAAAGCGTTTCTCCTTTTCTGACCCTGTGATAAATTTTTCGTGGAAAAAGGCGTGCTTCCAGCTTCTTCACTTCTTCAGGCACAGGTCCATATATGCTATCTTTCATGGCGTGAAACTTTGGAACATATTCACAGGGCAGTCGAAGGGTGTATGTTTTATTGGCGGGGAGGCGACCCATTCGCCACGCAGGATTCAACTTAATGATAGTGTCATGGTGGATGCCTAAATGATGGGCTATTTGCAATAGAGAAACACTACCTTGAACCTCAACTTCCTCAAAGTGCTCGGGTGAAAATACAAAGACATCTGGTTCCACTGTGTCGGGACGCAAACCATATAGGTGATAGTAGTGTCCAAGGTAAACAGCGGCTATGTATTTGGGAACATAATTCCTTGTTTCGGCAGGCAAGTATCTCATTATTTCCCAGAATGTAGTGTCTTGTGGCTTGGCTTTTCTGATTGCCCAGTGCACACGTCTTTCCCCAGCATTGTATCCAGCCATTGCCAAGTGCCAGTCTCCGAATTCTGCATATAATTTGGATAGATATTTTATAGCGGCTTCTGTGCTCTTGACCGGGTCTCGTCTTTCATCTATGTATGCATCTATTTTCAAACCCATTATTCTTCCTGTTGAGTAAATAAACTGCCATATTCCGACGGCATAAGCCCGGGACGTAGCTTGATATTTATATGCAGATTCAATGAGAGCCAGATATTTGAGTTCTAAAGGCATTCCTGCTTCGGCAAGCTTCTGGTCTATAAATGGTTGGTATTGCCACATCCTGACAATGGCTTTCTCAAACCATTTTCTGAACCGTTCCCGTTCAGTAAAGAATTTGACCCATTTCTTGACATACGGATGATATGTGAGCGGTATTTCCTTCTCAATAGCCTTAAGCCTGTTCATTATTAACGAATCATCATAAAGAGAATCTACCTGCGTTTGCAGTGTTGCTTCTGACCGAGCAGTGGCAGACCTTTCCTGTGCAAGTATTAACGTTGGGAGAAATGTTAGTAAGAATAAGAAAATTCCCAACTGGTTAAATTTCCACATCATAAGGTCTTTTCTCTGTTTCATTGTTTACGAACTGTATAAACGCACGGTTTACCATTCTTATGCCCCCCGGCGTCGGGTAGTCGCCTGTAAAGTACCAATCACCGGTGTTTTTGCTTATTGCATTGTGTAGTCCTTCAATGCTTTGATAAACTATTGTGAGGCGGGCAGTCATCTCCGGTGGTTTGACCAATTCAGCTATCTTCTCTGAGATTTCCTCTGCAGAAAAAGGCTTGTAAATCTGCTTAACAGCATTGTATATCTCTTCATCGGGTTTATTTTCCATTTCAAGGCATTGTTGGTACACATTTTCAATTATATGTTCCAAATTTCTTTCTTTCAAAAGCTCTATAGCCGCTTTGAAGGCAATTAATTCACTTAAGCGACTCATATCAATCCCATAAAAATCTGGATATCTGATTTGTGGGGCGGAAGAAACCATAACTATGTGCCCGGGATTGAGTCTGTTGAGTAGCCTCAAAAGCGTGTTCTTTAAAGTGGTGCCACGAACAATTGAGTCATCAATAACCACTATCGTGTCCCCTTCATTGATGATTCCATAAGTAACGTCATAGACATGTGCCACAAGGTCAGAACGGCTTTCCTCCCTCGTTATAAAGGTCCTCATCTTTTGGTCCTTATATAGCAACTTTGCTATCCTAACTCTGAATTGGGACATATACTGAGTGAATGCTTTGGCTGGTGATGAAACCTTTTCTGTTTCCAGCCATCTTCTGAAAACCAGTTCCTCTGCCTCTTTAATTAGTCCGTAGAACGCAGTCTCGGCAGTATTGGGAACATAGGTGAACCATGCATTGTGAACATCCCAGTCAATGGCGTCAAGAACAGGCTTAGCCAATTCTTTTCCCAACAATAATCTTTCTTCATAGATGTCGGGGTCTGACCCTCGTGAGAAATATATTCTTTCAAATGAGCAGCCGGCGTATCTCTGTGGTGGCAAAACCTCCTCTATCTCAATACTACCATTAGGCTCAATGACCAGTGCATATCCCGGAGGAACCTCTTTAATTTGCGGAAGGGACACTCCGAGAGCGGTTATTAAGGCTGGACGCTCGGAAGCCCCGGCAATAAAGGAATCAGTGATAACAAAGAAAGCAGGTCTGATGCCATACGGGTCCCTGAATATAAATGTGTAGCCGTCTCCGGTGGAACCAACAAATGTCCAGCCCCCGTCCCAGTGGGACGCCTCCTCTCGCAAAGCATCAATAAGACTAGCTCCTTGATGAAGATAGGAACTGATGCCAAGGGCAATTATCTGTGTGTCAGTAGTAAACGGTGGATGTATATCCTTGTCTATAAGACGCCTCATTAGGTCCCGTATGTTAGTCAGATTAAAATTGCCTCCAAATATTAATGTCTCTTGTCTTTTTAAACCTGAAATTATTATTGGTTGAATGGTTTCGGTTGAATAGCCTCCATAAGTGCCATATCTCAAATGTCCGAGCATTATTTTGCCCTTAATAGCAGGGTGATTACTATTATTATCCACTTGGGAAAACAGGTCGGCGATGGGACGTTGACTGATTGATTTGGCTTGAAATATGTAATCTTTTCCTGGTTGTGCCTCCGGGTCAATAATAACTATGCCTCCTCCATCTTGCCCCCGATTATGCTGTTTCTCCATTAAAAGTAGCAACCTGAAGGGTGCCTCACTAGGTGGTTCAGAGAGCCATCTTATGAACCCTATTGCACATTTCTCCCTTAACTCATCAAGCATGATAGCACTAAATTAAAACGATAAAGACAAACCTAAGAAAGAGTTAATTAACATGCTCGGGTCATAGAGTTTTTTCAAAAAGAAATCTTTTTGTCTCTTTTCTTAACTCTGTGTCCTCGTCCGTTGTATTAGTAAAGAACCATCTCTTGAATAGATAGGTTTACTAACTTTGCATAGGGGAGTTCGGGGCGTAGCGCAGTCCGGTTAGCGCGCCACGTTCGGGTCGTGGAGGTCGCCGGTTCGAATCCGGCCGCCCCGACACTATGATTGCAGAACAACAAACAATGGTACATCCAATTCCCAGAACATCGGACATCGGCGAACTCAATAAAATAGCCGCTCAGGTTAGAAGAGATGTTCTTAGAATGACCTATTTGGCTAAGAGTGGGCATCCCGGGGGAAGTCTCGGAGCAGCAGACTATCTCGTCGCACTCCATTTCGCTATAATGGATATTAATCCGCCAGTGTTTAATATGGACGGTATCGGGGAAGACATCTTCATCCTTTCCAATGGACACATTTGCCCGGCTTGGTATAGCATTCTTGCCCGATTGGGATATTTTCCCCTTGAGGAATTAGCAACTTTCAGAAAAATTCATTCCAGGTTGCAGGGACATCCCGCTACATTAGAGGGTTTGCCGGGAGTGAGGATAGCAACTGGTTCATTAGGACAAGGTTTCTCTGTGGCAATAGGTGCCGCATTAGCAAAAAGGCTTAATAAAGATAATCACAAGGTTTTTGTGCTAATGGGAGATGGTGAGATTCAGGAAGGACAGATATGGGAAGGAGCCGCTTTCGCTTCACATCATAAAGTAGATAACCTGATAGCTGCCGTTGACTGGAACAACCAACAAATTGATGGTCCCGTTGAAAAAGTTATGTCGGTCGGAGACCTTCCCTTGAGATTTAAGGCACTCAATTGGCACGTTATACTCGTTAATGACGCTAACAATATGGAAGAAGTCCTTAACGCTTTGAGGGAAGCCCTTGATGCTTCCGGAAAAGGCAAACCTGTTGTGCTACTATTAAGAACACACATGGGCTATCCAGTTGACTTTATGCTTGACAATCATAAGTGGCATGGCGTGCCCCCAAACAAAGAACAATTGGAAGAAGCACTAAAGCAAATTCCTGAAACATTCGGTGATTTTCCTGCTGAGATTTAGTAAACATTTGTCACATTCTTATGTTTTTCCCAAGCGTATAAATCTTTTATTTTTGTATTAAAATCAGTGGTTTATGCGTGTAGTAATGTTTATCGTTGCTTTGTTGCTGACAGCAGCAATTATTAATGCTCAACCGGTCATTACAGAGGTAAACTCACCACAAGTTGGAGACATTGCCATCTATGTTATTGACACTCTTCCAGATACATCTTTTAAACCCATAACTGGACCTAACGTCCGATGGTTTATTAACTCAATTAAGACTCATGACATAGACACTATTGAGTATGTTGACATTGCTACAACTGGATATGATACTTCGGCAGTAGTGGCATCTTGTGACTACGCAATAAAAATAGGCTCCCAATACTTGTTTGTTAAGAAAGTTAGGGGTTCAGTAAATGCTGAGGTCGGAATGGCAATAGGAGGGATTGACCCACAAACCGGTGAACCCACATTGGCGATAGCTACAGATCCAGACACCTTGGCACTATTCCCTATAACTTATGGTGATTTCTTCGTAGATACAGGAGTCTATCAGACCACTAGGGATACAGTTATTCTGGGTTCAACTCAGCAAATCTTAATAACGATTACTATCATACATATTGACAGTGTTAACGGCTATGGAATGATTTATTTCCCAACAGGTGATTCACTTTCCGTACTTAGAATTAAAAATTTTAGGAGACTTTTGATACAAGCCACCTTGGGTGGAATCCCAATTTACAACTATGCCATGAATATGTTAGATGCAAACTTTATAACCGATGGTGCTAATTATAGATATGCTGTTGCTTCAGTAACTTTTGATTTAAATAAGCCTGATTCAGTAAAAGCCATTAGTACATTAAAAGAATTTGCGGGAGTACCTAGCGGAGTAGAAAAGGCGTCCTCCATGCCCGTTGTTTCTATTATCAAAAGCCACAAGGGAATTGAAGTGTTCACTGACGGTTCTGAAATGACGTTTGAACTGGTAAGTTCTGAAGGTAAGATTATAGCCCGGTCCTTTGGCAGCTACACGGTTTTCTCACCTCCTTCTGAAGGTTTATATATCTTGAAAGCTACAACAAAGGAAGGACGTAAGAGAGCATTCAAAATAGATTGGTAGTAATTTATCGTTGTTTACTATGTTTTTAAATTTGGGAAAGGTGTTGAATTTTGCACTTTGGGTTTTTATCCTTATTAGTGTTGTGGCTTGTAGGAAGGACCTGAATGTACATGTGAATTCGGTTTCCCACCCTGCTGTTGTGCTTGTTGTCTGGGACGGCATTCGCCTTGAAGATATTATGAACTCCGAAGGCTCTCTAAGAGAAGATATCGTACCCTTTTTGAAACAACTGTCAGTTAAACCAAATTCTTTTTTCACTACAAAGTTTTATCATCAGGGATATACATACACAATGGCGGGACATTTAGCCCTTCTCACAGGAGACCACTTCCCTATTAAAAACGACCCCTCGGGAACATCACCAATCCCTACTATTATGCATCAATTAATCGCTCAGAAGAATCTATCCACAGATAAAACGTGGTTCATAGCAACGAAAAAGAAAATATGTTCCCTTAGTTCATGCTCCAACTGTGACACTGTCAACGAACCCCGTGGAATGTGTAATTTATACGGCATATGGGGACCTATGGATAGCAGGACATTTCAAGGTGCAGTAAATGTTTTGCAAACTTACAAGCCCCAGTTCTTACTTGTTTCTTTTGCCGCCCCAGATATAATCGCTCATGCAGGTGATTACGAAGGATACCTTAAAGCTATATCACAGGCAGACCTTTATACCAGCCAACTGTATTCACTAATTACAACAATTTATTCTGACAGTGTAATGTTTATAATAACTACTGACCATGGGAGGCATGATTATGACTTCAGAGGTCATGGCGACAATTGTAGTGGTTGCAAATCCTTATTTCTGCTGGTTAATTTCCCCTTTGATAACCAGCTAACAATCCCTCCATATGTTGACTCAAATACCGTTATTGTTCACAAGGACATTTACTGCTGGATGTCCAAATTTATGAATCTGTTAGGTCAATCGTGTGTGGAATAGTTATACAAAAAATTTAAAGGAACTTTTTGTTAGTTAATAACGTTTGTTTCAGTATAAAATACCGTTGACTATGAGAAGGAATACATTGTTGCTGGGCGTGGTTGCATTAGTAGGGGCTACAGTCATGTTAACCTGGGGCTGTAAAAAAGGACCAGAAGACCCATTCATCTCATTAAAGAGCAGAGACGCTAGAATAAAAGGCAACTGGGAACTATCAAAAGTTGAATTTAGTAGGAGGACTGTTACTACAGACCCTGATATGACTTGCTCTCCTGATATTTCTTCTAAGACTGTTGTCAGTGATGATGGAGTTAACTTCACAGTATACGACACTATTACTCGGTATGACTTTATTAATGATAAATGTGTTATAGAAGGGGAAGCGGTGCCCTTCACGGGTTCTTTTAAATTTACTGTCAATAAGGATGGAACATACTCGTATTCTTCATCTTCTGGTAACACGAGGGAAGAAGGAACAGGATATTGGTACTGGGAAGATAGTAAGAAAAACAAGCTGTTCATTGCATTTGATGTGAATTGGTTGTTATGTTCACTAAACGGATTTGATATAGATGAGGCAGCAAATATAATTTGGGGGCAGTGGATGGTTGAACGATTGTCTTCAAAGGAATTGGTTCTGTATAAGACATGTGTGAATTCATATGTTGATGGAAATAGACAGGTAGAAAGTAAAGTAACTGTTAGATTGGTCTTTACTAAGACTAAATGATTGTGATTGTTTTAGTAGGGTAGTGTGGGTGTTGGTAATACAAATAAAGTGTAGGGTCGGGGGACGCTGAAAATGTTCTCCGTCCCCTTTATTTTTTAGGGTAATAGTTTTCTATAGCCTTTTTAGGGTGTTTTTTATAATAGTAATAGTTGTCTTTATTTCACTTTCTGTATTAAACGGCGAGAAAGAGAATCTTATAGATGCTTCATTTGAAGGGGCACCGATTTCTTTCAAAACATGAGAGAATTCTACTGTTCCACTGGCACAGGCACTGCCTACGCTAGCGCTAATTCCCTCTATGTCTAAACTCATTTGCAATAAAAGCGGGTCCCTAATCTGTGGAAATCTTACATTAACGATGGTTGGTAGGGAATCTTCGCCCTCAGAGCCGTTAATGACAATTTCCGGTGAGATTTCTTTTAAGCCTTTTATGAATATGCTTTTTAGGTTCGCTATATGATTGTAGTGCTTATCCAGATTATCAATCATCCATTTAAGGGCAGTTGCTGTCCCTACTATCCCTGGCACATTTTCTGTTCCGGCACGCATATTCCGTTCCTGTGTCCCGCCCATAATAAGTGGCATTGGCGGAAGCCCCTCTCTCATAAACAGGAACCCACATCCTTTCGGACCGTGGAATTTATGTGCCGATGCAAAGGCAAAATCAATGTCCCATTTGGATAAGTCAACATTAATGTGCCCTATGGTTTGAACCATATCAACAAGCCAATAAACATCTTTATACTGCTTAACAATCGTTGCTATATCATCAAGTGGGTTAATTGTGCCTATTTCATTATTTCCGTGGATGGTTGCTAACAGTGTTGGACGTTCTGCTTGTTTTATCGCTGTTTCCAGTTCCTGTAACTTAACTTTTCCTGTCCTATCCACTGAAACAGTTATAACTGAAACGTTATGTTTGGCTAATCTTTGAGCAGGTTTGATTACACATTTGTGCTCTGTTGCGGTTATGATAATGCTTTTCCATCCTATTTCCAGAAAGCCTCCTGTAATCACTGTGTTTGCCGCCTCAGTGCCTCCTGAGGTAAAGAATATTTCTGATGGTTTTACATTCAGTAGTTTGGCTATTGTTCTGCGGGATTCCTCTACTGCTACACGAGCCTTACGCCCATCCTCATGTAAAGAGGACGGATTGCCAAGATTTTGATTCCAAAAGGGTTCCATTGCTTTTACAACCTCTGGAACGACGGGTGTTGTAGCTGCATTATCCAGATATATCCTCTTTTTCTCGGACATCGTTGTTATAGTTGAATGTCTCTTTCATGCCACGGTTTGAGGCGCTCGTATGCTTCTTTAGCTAATTCAAATTCAGGGTCTAAGGCAATGGCTTGTTCATATGCCCATACAGCTTTAGTCGTGTCTCCTTTTAATTCATCAATGAGACCCATCATGTAGTAAGCTTTCGCATAATAGGGTGCGACTTGAGTTGCCATGTAAAAGAGCCTACGAGCCTTATCCAAGGAATCCATTTCAAAATACATGTACCCTAAGCCATACAAGCCTTTTTCATATTGAGGGAATCGTTTAACCAATTCCTTGAAGATTTCAATAGCTTTTTCTTTTTGGTCGCGATTCTTGTAGTACATAGCTAGTGCGTACCAGGCTTCTGCCGATGCTGAGTCTAATCGTATAGCCGCTTCAAAGTAGTCTTTAGCCCCTGGTTTTCCAAGGGCATCATACAATAATCCTAATTGCATATAAGCGTGATAAATTGGTCCTCCCACTTCAATCGCTTTGTTAAAGGCGTTTATGGCTTTCGCTGTATCCCCGAGTTCTTTATAAATCATGCCAAGATAGAAATATGGTCTATAATCAGCAGGGTTTTGGTTTATTGCCTCAAAAAGAGAAGCAATGGCATCTTGATATTTCTGAACATAAAAGAAAATTTGTCCTATGAGCAAGTGTGCTTCTGTTAGCTTGGGATTTAGGCGTCTGGCTTTCATTAGAAGTTTCATAGCTCTTTTATAGTCCTGTGCTTCCATATATAGTTTTGCACGCAGTAGGTATGCTTCCGCATAGGTGGTGTCAAGACGAGTTGCCCTTAAGATATCTTCTTCTGCTTTTCGGAAATTGCCTAATTCATAGTATGCTTGGGCTCTACGTAAATATAGTTCTGGGTTTGTGGAGTCCTTGGCTATTTCTCTATCCAACGCGATAATCCACGATGGTTTAAAGTCATTTCTTTGGTCAACTGAAGCCTCCTCTTGGCTATCGGCTTTGCTACCACAACTACTTAAAAGCGTTAAAACCAGTAATGTCTTGCCCCAGAACAAGAGTGTGTACCTCATGGGTCCCTTCATAAGTAATAACGGATTCAAGGTTCATCATGTGCCTCATTATGGGATAGTCTCCTGTAATGCCCATTGCACCAAGGATTTGTCGGGCATCCCGAGCTATCTGTAAAGCATGATATACATTATTTCTTTTAGCTAATGAAACCTGTTGAGGTCTGGCTTTCCCTTCATTCATAAGGGTTCCCAATCTCCAGGCAATCAACTGCATCTTAGTTATTTCAGTTAGCATATCAGCAAGTTTAGCTTGGATTAACTGGAATGACCCGATTGGCTTACCGAACTGCTTCCTTTCTTTGGCATATCTAACTGCTGTGTCAAAACATTCCATTGCAACTCCAATGACTCCCCATGCTATGCCATATCTAGCTTGAGTCAAGCAGCTGAGGGGGGCACGGAGCCCTTCGGCAGATGGAAGAACATTATCCTTTGGCACTTTAACATTATCAAAAACCAGTTCTCCTGTGTCAGAAGCCCTTAGTGACCACTTGTTGTGAATGGGGAATCTCTGAAAGCCTTCCATTTCTTTCTCCAAAATGACTCCTCGCACAATCCCATTCTCATCCTTTGCCCAAACAACAGCAATATCGCATATTGACCCGTTGGTTATCCACATCTTGCTCCCGTTGAGAACATAATGGTCTCCTTTGTCTTCAAGTCGGGATTCCATGCTTCCTGGGTCTGACCCGTGGTTGGGCTCCGTCAGCCCAAAACAACCGATTAGTTCCCCTTTTGCCAATTTGGGTAAATATTTTCTTTTTTGTTCCTCAGAACCATATTTGAATATTGGGAACATTACCAGAGAACTCTGCACGGAAGCAAAGGACCTGATGCCTGAATCCCCACGTTCAAGCTCCATGGTTATCATTCCGTAAGAAATGTAATCCAATCCAGCACCTCCATATTCGGCAGGAATAGTAGGTCCTAGAGCACCAAGCTTAGCAAGCTCAGGAATCAGGTGCTTCGGAAATTCTGCCTTCTGAGCATATTCCTCAATTATTGGTTTAACCTTTTGTGAAACCCATTTCCGAACCGAATCCCTAACAACTTTATGTTCATCACTGAGAAGGTCGTCCACTGCATAATAATCATGGTATTGGTACAAATCAACGAAATCAGCCATCTCCAATCTCTTTTTGGCAAAGTTATGCCAAATATGGTTTGTGTATATCTAATCTTCTTGCACTTCATCTAAAATTTCTACATCTACTTCTATGCCTCCTAACCACTTAGCTACTAAATTGAAAAGGAATGTGAAGAGTGCGGTTGAAATAAAAGCAATAATGCCATAGAGAATTGGTGCTAAGAAGAAGGCTATACCGATAAAGGGAATGGTAGTAGTGATGGCTTGGTCCTTTCCAGGAATACTACTCATGATACTGTATAAAAACAGTCCATATATTAAGACAAAAATAAAGGAAAGGAAAAATGTCGCTATGCTCACCACAATGGAGGCTTGCAGAACATTTATCCGTTTGAGTTTGAATTTAGCTGTTTTTGCCATGTGAAGGTGATTTTACTGGTCTAAATTAGTAAATTTAGTTAATAAAATAGTCTCTACGTAATACTGCCCTTTACCATTAAAATCATCAAAATCCCTATCAGCATTAAAGTAACACCTATCACCCGTGCTGACTTTTTAAGAAATCGTTTACTGAATATTAAACTTAGCAGTATCATATTAATACCAATGAATATAATTGTAGTAGCAAACCATGAAGCCACTATCATTACGAAGGTGAAGGCTCCGCAATACCCACCTCTATATGGTCCTGCATCATTAGACGCTTCTGTATCTCTTACAAGTAGCGTGTCATTATGAAGTAAATTCGTATCAGCAATATCCCAACAGTTTAACAAAATAACCAGAATAATGACCCATTTTAGCACAACACTTAGGTTAGTTTCATACTAAAATACTAATTTTTCAGAATTTAGTAAAGAGTCAGATAACCAAGCCCTATCTAATGTAGATTGATTTAATCGTTGGAGAGTTTGGTTTGTTATTAGTTTTTCTGTCCATTGTTTGTTTCAAGTGTACCAATATCATAGGTGGCAGTTGCGAAATGTTCACTGGTATCAGCTTTCTTGTGGGTATGTCTCCTTTCCATGACAACAGGAGTTGTCCATCTATTGAGAAGATATTAACTTGGACACTGGATATGTATTCACTGGTTATAAGCAGCACTCCTTTGTCTGTTATAATGACTTTAACTTGTGCTAAGTCGGGATTATAAACAGAAGAGACGGAGTCGTCCGGATTATTGTCAATAACTGTTGAGTCAGGGCTTGTGCCTGACGTATCCCAACCGGAAACAGAAGAGGTGGGGATTATGATGAATCCGTCGCTTGAGATAGGTGTTGCTTCCAGATATGCATTATTAGTTGCTTTAACTGAAGCGAAATACCAAGTGTTGGTGTTGAGGCTTAGCCCTGTCCATTGGTGGAACGTTGCAGTTGTGGTTTGCCAATTGACTATGTCTGCAGTCCCTGGAGCGGTCCCCAATGCCACAGAATAGTGGTCTATTCCAGAATTGGGGTCGGAGAAGTTGTCCCAGAATATAGTCACTGTGGTGAGGACAGAGGAGTCAAAGAGGGTGTCGGCATCTGTTCAAGTAATGTCATACGCCTATTATTTCATTTAGGACTGCTTAGAACTTTTAAAGCCCATTAGGCATTATAGTCTGTTAGTCAGTGTATTATTATAATAAAATGGAGGCTTATCACCTTTAATAATCAAGCTCTTTTGGTTTTGTAGGGTGTCTGACCTCGCATAAGTTAGGTTTCAAATTGAGAAAAATGCTGAAGAGAGCATTAGTTAGGGTTGGAGTTGTTGCTATAGTTCTAATGGGTTGGGTTACTCAAAGCATTGCTCAGAAAACAGGCATAGGCACAAATACTCCCGTGGCAAGGTTCCATATAGCTGTTCCGGGAACATGGACAGACAGCGTTTTTATGATAACTCGCGGGACAAATACATTAATTAATATAACGAGGGATGCCAAGGTTGGGATTGGAACTGCTGCGCCGGCAGCTAACCTCCACGTTGTAGGGAACGCCAGAATAACCAATCTTGCTGGAACATTTACCTCTCTGGTTATTTCTAATACCAATGGTGACTTGTCTATTCTCACATTTCCCAATGATGCAACGAAGGTCCTTTTGGGAGATGGGACATGGGGCACTGTCTCGGGTGGTGGCTCCGGACTCTGGATAGACGCAGGAACATACATTTTTCCACAACCTCATTCTGGTCTTACAGATACAGTCGTTATTACTGATAATGGGTTTGTTGGAATAGGGACTATTAATCCTGGTGCTCCGTTAACTGTTGGTGGGTTAATCTATCAGATTGAAACTGGTCAATCTGTGTTTATAGGGGAGCGAGCGGGGGATAATGATGACTTTACTAATAATCAGAATGTAGCGGTTGGATATGCAGCCCTGGAAGGGAATACCAGTGGTTCAAGGAATGTGGCAGTTGGTTATAATGCATTGAATTTGCTTCAGGACACTACTGATAATGTAGCTATTGGCTGGAACACTATGTCAAATGTTGAGTTTGGTATTAGGAATGTGGCAGTTGGTAATGAGGCATTGAAGGGTGCAGGGGGCAGTAGCGGTAGCTTTAATGTAGCAGTTGGCTTCCAGTCCTTGTCTGCCAACGATACGGGTAATACCAATACAGCTGTTGGATACTGGGCGTTACAGCAGAACACAGGCGGTAGTGATAATGTTTCTGTGGGTTCACAAAGCATGTTGTTGAATACTATTGGGTCTCAGGATGTTTCTGTGGGTGCTTTTGCTTTGTCATCTATGTCTAATGACACTGGAAACGTTGCAATGGGATATAGAGCAATGGCAGATAAAATGGGGAACTATAATGTAGCTATAGGATGGTCAAGCATGGAAAGAACAGGAGTTGCTTCTAATAATATAGCAATTGGGTCAAGTGCATTGGCAGGTGGAACCAACTTCCAAAACAATATCGCCATTGGCACATCAGCGTTGTTTTATAACGATACTTCCGATAATATAGGTATCGGCAATGCTTCGTTGGTTTTTAACGTCAAAGGTACTAAGAATGTTGGTTTAGGGTATGGCACAATCTCTGGAAGTTTTTGGGGCTTGGGGAATGCTTCTCGCAATGTAGCAGTTGGTTACGCCTCTATGTTTAATGCTGAGACAGGGGAGGGCAATGTAGCAATTGGTACAGATGCCCTTTCAGCGGATTCAGACCCAAGTTACAATGTTGCCGTAGGGGATTCGAGTCTTGCTCGTTTAAC
>JAJRPU010000047.1 GCA_024280615.1 Bacteroidota bacterium
AGCCTTGCAACGCCGGAAATAGAAAAGCGCTTGAACATAGCCAAGGCTAAATTGCTCTTCACACAGGACGTCATCATCCGCAAGGGAAAAGAATTACCGCTATATGAACGGATTAAAGACCTTGACGTCAAAGCGATAGTTATTCAAAAAGGCAATGTGCCACTGCGTCAACATGATATATCATATTCAGATTTTCTCAAAGAACCAATTGAAACGAGTCCTGTTCCGAGAAAACCATCTGACCACATAAACATCCTGTTTTCTTCCGGGACGACCGGGGACCCGAAGGCTATCCCTTGGACACAAACCACACCTATTAAGTGCGGGGCAGACGGATTTATTCATCATGATATTCAAAAAGGCTATGTGGTTGCCTGGCCCACTAACCTTGGCTGGATGATGGGACCCTGGCTTATCTTCGCTTCGTTCCTCAATCGGGGAAGCATAGCGTTGTTTGAAGGGGCTCCTACAGAACCTGAATTCTTAAAGTTCGTTGAACAGGCAAAAATCAATATGCTGGGGCTAATTCCAAGTATTGTTGCTTCTTGGAAAAACAGAGGTTTGTGGGATAATCAAACTTACGATTGGTCAAATATTAAAATGTTTAGTTCAACAGGTGAAGCGAGCCATCCTGTCGATTATCATTGGTTGATGAGTCGGGTTCCCAGATATGCTCCCGTTGTTGAGTATTGCGGTGGAACGGAAATAGGTGGTGGATACATTAGTGGGACAATTGTTCAACCTGCTGTTTCCGCTTGTTTCACAACTCCCTGTGCTGGAATTGACTTCACTATCCTTGATGAGAACCACAAACCTTCTGACTTCGGGGAAATATTTGTTATTCCGCCAAGCATCGGACTATCAACAACCCTGCTCAACAGAAACCATCACAAAGAATACTACGAAGGAACTCCAGAAGTTACGGACGAGATGGTTGGGGCACTGGGGACTCCTGTGAAAGAACAAACAGAAGGCTGGAGAATCAAACTGAGACGGCACGGAGACGTAATGGAACGAATCAAGGGCAAACACATATTCTTCAGGGCACACGGCAGGGCAGATGACACAATGAACTTGGGTGGGATCAAAGCGAGCAGTGTGGAAATAGAGCGTGTTGTTAACTTGGATGAAGCGGTTAGCGAGAGTGCAGCCATCGCAGTGCCCCCACTGGAAGGCGGTCCGGAAAGATTAATCCTATACATAGTCCTTAAAAGAGAAATAGACAAAGAAACTTTATGGCAACGACTTCAACAGGCAATCAGGGAAAAACTTAATCCTCTATTCAAAATTCACGACATAGTGTTTATTGACACACTGCCCAGAACCCCCACGAACAAAATAATGAGACGCCTCCTTAGAAAAGACTACATGGAAAAAGAACGTTCATTAGGAAAATAAGCGAGACATGTTTCCAACCTTAGGACATTTACTCAGTTACATTTTCGGCACAGAGATTTACCTTCCTTTACCCACTTTCGGCTTCATGGTAGTTATGGCAATCTTGTCTGCCATCCTCTGGACAGTATATGAATTCAAGCGTTTAGAGAAACTGGGTGTACTAAAACCTAGACCAATCAAGCAGGTAGTAGGGCAAGGTCCTCAATGGGGGGACTTAATAGTGTGGGCTCTCTTTGGGTTTTTCATAGGATTTAAGTTAATTCCGTTAATACAACGCCCGGAGATTTTGGAAGTGGGTGCCGGGCAATTCCTGTTTTCATCGCACGGGAATCTTCTATATGGCGTAATTGGTGCTTTACTGACTGGTGGATACTATTATTGGCGAGCAAGCAAAGAGAAACTTGAGAAGCCCAAGGAAGTAACGGTAATGAGATATCCTCATGAAGAGGTTTCAGATATGGCTGTTTGGGCTGTGGTGGCTGGAATAATCGGTGCCAAACTCTTTCATAACCTTGAATACTGGGAAGATTTTGTTACTGACCCGATTGGAAATCTATTGTCTATTGGTGGTTTCACTTTCTATGGCGGTTTGATTTTAGGTGCCGTGGCTGTTATTTACTATATCAGGAAGCGTGGTTGGAATTTTTGGAAAGTTGCTGACGCCATAGCGCCTTCCATTGCATTGGCATACGGAGTTGGGCGAATAGGGTGTCAGTTAGCCGGTGACGGAGACTGGGGAATTGTCAACAAAATGCCTAAGCCAGACTGGCTCAGTTGGCTTCCCGATTGGATGTGGGCTTTCACATATCCACACAATGTTATTAATGCCGGGGTGGAGATTCCAGGATGCACAGGGCTCTATTGTCGCGAGTTACCTGAACCCGTTTTCCCAACGCCATTTTACGAAACGATTATGGCTCTAATAATCTTCGGCATTCTCGTTTTCATATCACGGAATTTCTCTTTTAGACCGGGAAGCATCCTCGGATTATTCCTCATCTTAATGGGCATTGAAAGATGGCTAATTGAGAAAATCAGGGTCAATCGTGTGTATGAATCAATTGGAATGACTCAAGCAGAACTGATATCTATTGGAATGGTTGCAGCAGGATTAGCAATCCTGTGGTATATTTTAAAAAGAAGCGATAATGAAAGTGATAAGAACAATTAATGAATTGAAAGAGTGGCGGAAGAACCTTGATGGACCACTGGGATTCGTTCCCACTATGGGAGCCCTCCACGAAGGGCATCTCTCCTTGGTCAGATGCAGTAAGCGGGAAAATCCTTACACCATAGTGAGCATTTTTGTTAATCCGACGCAATTTGATGACCCAGAGGATTTGCGAACATATCCAAGAACTTTTGAAAAAGACAAGGAATTGCTTGAGGAAGCAGGTGTAGAAGCCGTTTTTGTTCCTTCTGTGGAAGAAATGTATCCTAAAGGATTTGAAGATGAAGATGCTCACTATGACTTTGGCTATCTGGAACGGGTTTTAGAAGGTGCCCACAGACCGGGGCATTTCAAAGGAGTTGCTCAAGTCGTAGCAAAGTTGCTAAGGGCTGTGGAACCAAACGTGCTATATCTCGGACAAAAAGATTATCAACAGGTTTTGATTATCAAAAAACTTATTGAAAAACTATCAATGCCAATAAAAGTGGTTATATGTCCTACTGTTCGGGAACCCGATGGCTTGGCTATGTCCAGTCGCAACGTCCGGCTGTCGCCTCAGCAAAGGGAGAATGCCCTTGCTTTATATAGGTCGCTGGTTAAAGCAAAGGAAGTGTATAAGCAAGGGGGCAGTGTTGCACAAGCCAAACAAGAAGCCATAAAGATTCTGGAAAGTGCATCGCTGATCAAAAAAATTGATTACTTTGAAATAGCGGATGCCGACACTCTCAAAACCATTAATGATTGGGACGAAGCGGATAAAGTTATTGCATTGGTGGCGGTCCGTATGGAAGGAGTCAGACTCATTGATAACATGTTCATAAAATGAAAGGGACTTAGGTTTGCATTATGTTTAAAAGAACTATAACTTGGCACTTAACAGGTTCACTAATAACCGTTGCAATAATCGTTCTTGCATTAATAATTATGGAAGTTGGCGGGTTAACGGAAGGCAATTTAATGCAGCACGTTCTATTAGTAGTAGTGGCTATTACCATTCTGACTATGAGCCTAACAGTTTATCTTATTAGGGAACGCATTTTGAGGGGTTATGCCCGCTGGGAACACTTATGGAAACATGCCATAATAAATCTTTTCATGACGGCTGTTCTGACAACAGGGATTTTTATCATATCCTTTAACGGTCCACTGAACCACTGGCTGGAAAAACAGATCCAATGGACAAAGCAAGAGGTTGAAAGGAAACTTACAGATGAAGAACAAAAGAAACAACAACTAGAATTAACAATCAGAATGATGCAACCTGTCCCGGCAGCACTCTCCATCGGAATGTGGCAGGTTGTTACCGGCTTCTCGGCATCCATTGTGGTGGCGGCATTGTGGCGAAAGCTCCCCGAGGAAGATGAAATCTAAGGCTGATGAGACCAATACTTTTTATGATAGGAGGCTTTGTAATGACTGCCGGATTTGAATTCTGGCTTGTAAAAAGCGGATTGTGGATATGGAGATGGGCTCCAGACTTATCTATGGCAGTGTGGACAATATCTATATGTTTATTGTCTATGAACCTTGAAACTTCTCAAAAAAGGTGGATCTGGGGCGGAATCTATTCAATTGTTGCAGGACTATTGTTAGGAATATTCGTTTACTGGCTATATGCTTTTGAATACCCAGAAACCTTTGATACTTTTATTAACAAACACACATACAGTAACCTATTTCCTGAACTATCAATATCCGACCCCGAAGCTCTAAGAAAAGCCTTACGACCATTCTGGTTTGGACTGGCTTACCCAATAGTGAACGCAACGATATACTTAGTTACAGGACTTATTTTTTCTTGGATCTGTGGAATTTTATTGCCTGAACAAAATCAGGATACAAAGTTTATCGGTCTATAAAATTCTGTGATAAACGTTAAGTTGTCTCTTTATGTATTCAGTTTTTATTACTTTTGTATCATAATCATAAAATAAACCTGAAATGAGGAAGAACACAGCAATTATAGGGATATTCCTAATCGGTGCTATTGTCATTTCAAGTTGTAATAATACTAAGCGCCGAATAGTGGGAACTTGGGAGTCAACTGACATTAAAACAGATGGTAAAAATGAGCTTGTTGTCTCTGACAACGCAAATGACATAAGTTGCGGTGAAGTTAGTGCAACCCAGAAGTTAACTGCTGATAAGGTCACTTTAACAATTAAGAAAGACGAGTCTTATTTAATGGAGACGCGCTTCTCCGGCTCCATTGACATCACCTCAACATTCTGTAGCCCAATTTCTATTGTAATAGACACCTTTGTTAAAGAAGAAGGAACATGGACACTAGTTGACAAAAAGAAGATACTATTCCAACCTAAGGATGCTAAACAATACGAGTGCGATATAATTGAATTAACCAAGAAAAGCCTTCAGATCAAGTGTCCGTGTGTGGAAGACTGCTCTATTGACGTTTTAGGAGACAATGATGTGGATTACACATTAGGAGAATGGGAAATGAATGCTACTAAGAGATAGATAGAAAACTGCTGTTCCATAGATAGTGCTACGGCGGGTTGGGCACAATCTTTTATAGGTTTAATATTGCAATAAGTCTTTTATTGCTTCCTTAACCCTTTCTTTTCCGGGAATAACAAACTTTTCCATGCCCTCATTAAGTGGGATTGCAGGAATCATGGGTGTGGAAAGCACTTTAACGGGTGCATCAAGATATTCAAAACAATTTTGCTGGATACGTCCGGCTATTGACTCTGCAAGGGACAGGAATCCGGCTTCCTCGCTCACAACAAGGGCTTTCCCGTGCAGTTTAACCCTTTCATAAACCAATTGTTCGTCAAAGGGCATCAGTGTCCGCAAGTCAATTATTTCCACATATCCATCAAATGATTCTTTAACCGCATTGTGTGTCCACCAAACACCCATTCCATAAGTAATAACAACAATCGTTTCGCCCGTCTCAATTAGTTCAGGCTTGGCTTGATAATGAATTCTTGCTTTTCCAATCGGGACCACATAATTCCTGTCTGGCTCAACTGTTTTCGCTCCTTCTGTTCCGGGCACCTTAGACCAATAAATCCCTTTATGTTCAATAACTACGACAGGGTTTGGGTCCAAGAACGCACCTTTAAGCAAGCCTTTCATATCGGCTGCATTGGATGGATACACTATTTTGACACCTTTCAAGCCTGCTATAACTGTTTCGTGAGTTCCAGAGTGATATGGACCACCGCCGCCATAGGCACCGGCTGGAACCCTGATGACCGCCGGAACTGAATACTTACCATCTGTAAGATAATAACTTTTAGCAAGTTCAGTATATAATTGATTCACACCTGGAAATATATAATCCATGAACTGGATTTCAACTATTGGTTTGATGCCCACTGCTGTTAACCCGGCACAGGAACCAATAATAAACGCTTCTTGAATGGGAGTGTTGAAAACCCTATCATCACCGTGCTTTTCTGCCAGTGTTGCCGCTTCCCGAAACACTCCTCCCAGTCGTCTGCCCACGTCCTGCCCGAAAAAGATAGCCTCTGGATAATCTGATAGGATTTCATCAAGGGCGTGCAAAGCCGCATCAACCATAATGACTTTCTGACCATTTGCCGGTTCCCTCTCACCCTGTTCCTCTGTGACTGGTGAAGGAGCCCAAACCTTCTCAAGGGCATATTCAGGGTCTGGCTCCGGCGACTCCACTGCTTTCCAAAAATCTTTCTCCACTTCTTGTTCTGCCTCGTCCCTTAACTGCTTTAGTTCTTCTTCAGAAACTCCATATTGTTTTAGTTTCCTTTCCAACTTAGCAAATGGGTCCCTGAGCCTCCACTCTCTTTCCAGTTCCTTTTCATCCCTGTAAAACTCTTTTCTAACTCCGGAAGTGTGGTGACCGAGCAATGGGACCCGAGCGTGTAGGAGAGCAGGACCTTTTCGTTCCCGAACATATTCCACCAACTCAGCAACCGCCTTGTAGCACACTTCAAAATCAGTTCCATCAACCGTTTTCCTCTTTAATCCTTTAAATCCAGCAGCATATTCATAAGCACTCATGACTTTGAATTCCTCACCATAAGCCGAAATGCTCCAGTTGTTGTCTTGAACTACATAGAGAATGGGCAACTTGTGAAGAATTGCTTCCTGCCATGCCTCAGCAACCTCTCCTTCTGTAACTGCTCCGTCTCCCATTGAGCACACAACAATGGGCTTGCCTTTCCATTTGCCCAAACCCCTCCCTTCAAGGTATTTAATCCCTAGTGCTGCCCCGGTAGCGGGAATAGCCTGCATCCCCGTGGCACTGGACTGATGAGGTATTTGCGGATGGTCGGACCCACGATACGACGGATGGGAATAGTAATGTTTCCCTCCTGAAAACGGGTCATCTTTCTTAGCCAGAAGCTGGAGCATCAATTGATATGGAGAAAAGCCCACCGCCTGCAACAACGCATCATCACGATAATAGGGATACACATAATCCTCAGGAGTTAAGTGGAATCCCACAGCTATCTGAATAGCTTCATGCCCAAGGCTCGTGCTATGAACATATTTCGTTATCTTACGATGCTGGTCATACAATTGTGCCATCTTGCGTTCCCTCGCCATTATGTAATATGCACGTTTCAAAACATCTATGGACACTTCCGACTTCTTCACCTTCTCTGCAGGCATACTCCTCCCTTTTGTTCTGCCTTAAAGTTATGGTATTATAGCAAAACGACGTTGCCTCCCCTTGTTTAATTGTCAGAATGCTAAATTTACAATTGCTATGAGTACCTCAAACAGATTAATAAGTTCGCACATACTTATAGGTCTTCTAAGCATTGCCGTGGTTTATAGTCAGACCACCAGTTACATATCTCAATTAAGACAATTAGCAAATGGCTGTCCTCAACCCACTAAGTGCTACGACAAACGAGATATTGCCAAAAACCTTATTAAAAACAGTCTTTACAAAACTTTTGCAGTCACTTATTTAATGCACTTTTATTATTCAAAGGGCTGGGACGATTCAGTAAAATCTCTCTTGGATAGGTTCCCTGATTATGAAAAATATCCAGACTTAGAGTATATAAAACAATTTTACCCTAATAATCTACTACCGCTTATGGTTCATCCTGATTCCTCGCTATTAAATGAATCATCTCAGAAGGAAACCGACATAACAATGGGATTAACATATTATCATGCCTTTACGGAAGTTTGTAAGATGAAGCTTAGTGAAGACTTAGCTGTCAGTTATGCCCAAAACGCTTTAAAATTCCTTGAACCAATTTACAATTCACACAGGATTTATAAACAAGTTCTAAAATACCCTCTCTTGCAGATTGCTACTTTTCTTGGAGACACAAAGAGGATAAAGACTTACGAATCTGCATCTTATGATACTGTGTTTTATTTTCCCGTAAGAGCTTTTATGAGGTTGCCAAGGGATTGGAGACACAACTGCTCTTATAATCTGGTTAACCTGAACACTCTTCCCAATCCAATGGCGCCCATTCATGAAACTTTTGTTGGCTTAGACTATGCTCTTTCTACTCTTAAAAGGTATAGCAGACACGTGAGAGCCATGGAAGAACCTCCCCTTTTGACAATAAAACATGATGTGTTCAGGTTTATTTGGCTTCGCACTTTCCATAACCCGATTATTGTGCGAATTGAGCTTAGGGAGGATTCCTCTGTATTCTTGACGTGGAAGAAAACCAGTGGACGTGGTGGATATGCCCCCGGCAGGCTAGTGCTTAGCATAAGGAAGGAATTAAGTCTAAAAGAGTGGAACCAATTCCTGAAACTTATTGAACAAAGCAAATTCTGGGAATTAGAATCTGTTGAACTAACCTATGGATTAGATGGAGCACAATGGATTCTGGAAGGCAAAATAAACAATAAGTATCATCTTGTGGATCAATGGAGTCCACGGGACAATTCAACTTTCAAGCAAGCCTGCTTGTATCTCTTAAAATTAACAAACCTTGAGATTCCAGAAGATGAAATTTATTAGAACAGACCCCTTTCATGATTCATTTGAGACCATTTTGAGCCAATTAATGATTCTTTTGAGACTTTTTTTTGGTTAATCACTTTTGTGAAGCAATGTTCAGTTCATAATATACACCTCGTCCATGTTTTCCTTTCTTTACAACAACTCCTTTTTTAAGAAGACCTTCAAGGTCTCGTGAAGCAGTTGCTTTAGATGCACCAGTCAATAGTTGATACTGTTTATTAGTTATCTTACCATGCTTTTTCATGTATAGCACCGCCTTTATCTGTCTATCATTTAAGCCCATTCTTATCAACAATTCTTCATTAAATATGTCTTTCAAGAAGGTTATCATAAAGCCACTTTTTTGTTCTTCAAATATAGGCTCAGGTAATCCTGCATTTACACACGCTTCTACAATTCGAGTCGTTCCAATTCCCCATTGTTCGACCAAACCAGCATAATAGAATACTTGTGCTATTAATGGATTACGTGGTACTGAAACGTGTCCAGGTTTCTTTAAGTCTTCAATTGTGATTCCTTCCGGCAATTCTCCCGGATTCCAGATTGTTAGTCTATCATCATAAATTCTTATCTGTATGTTAGCAGGAGAAGTATAATCACGATGGATTAATGCATTAATAACTGCTTCTCTCAATGCATCTAAGGGATAGGCCCATGCCTCTTGACGTCTAACACCCTGCAGGGTAAAATCTTCACTCTCAAGTCGAAAAGAAACAGTTAAAACTTGCTTAAATCGCTCCATAACTTTTTCCAATTGGTCCCAAAGGGTTCCCTCAAATTCTTTACTATCTATAATTTCTGTACCTTTAAAAACACCCAATTTAACCTTTGCTTGGGGGAACAAGCGTTGAGGCTGTTTAGCAAATAGAAGTACACCAGCATTTTTTAACTTCTTTCCCTCTAATACTTTCAAATTCTTTAAGCCATGTTCAAGATTTGTCCTCTGCAAGTAAGGAAGCCTATCTTCTGCCAACATAATAAATTTTTCTATAGATTTTTTATCAATTTCGTTCAATGTCCATTCGCTTAGCAAATTATCCCAACTCCTACCTGATAGTTTAATAATCCGATGAGAAAGCTCTTGCAACGAAAAATCTCTATTTGTTGAACCTACCCGCTTCAAGTACCTGCCGTTATAAGCAACAGGTATAGTCACACGGTCGACTTCAATAACTAATACGTTCTTGTTTCCTGATTTTACTATGTTAATTGAAGGGTTAAGTTGAGTTCTACTCGTTATTATGTTGCTTATTTTCTGGATTTGTTCGTCGGATATATTGATACCGACTACTTCACCTTTATCATTAATACCAATATATAGTTTGCCTCCTTTTGTGTTAGCAAATGCAACTAAGTCCTTTAATGCCTCATCAGTCCATTTTAATTTAAACTCTACAGTTTCTCCTTCCACTTTAGGGAAAGTATCCATCACACCTGCATTAATAAGGTTCTTCACAAAATCACCCAAGGAGCAAATTTAAGCAAATTCAACCACTATTACTTTTAGCTAGTTATGCACTTTGTAATTAAATTCATATATCCAGCACGCATTTAAATACATATCCAGACTGGGTCCTTTTAAGTTTCAAGTCGTGGTAAGTAACTGCTTTGACATCGTGTTCCCAATCTGTGCTAATTCCGCATATTTCTGCAACAACATGATTTTCGTTCCCTATTTCAAGGGCTTGAATTTTCGCTTGGCAGTATAGCACTTTGTCCACTATGCTTGCCGAAAGGACTTCATTGAGGAAATCCACGAGGAGTAGGTCAATGTCTGGTGAGGAGGCTTGAACAACACGTTTTGTTTTGCAGCCTTCACATGGAACGTCCTTGCCTGCTATGTATCCAGCCAGTGCCCGAACCGTCTCCTCAAACAGTTCTTTCAACGTCGGTGCTTCAACAACCAGAACAACATCAGCCGTGTGGTCTTCTATCCGCCAAGCCATTGGTCACTTAACGTCTTCATAGTCCACATAAGTGCCACCTTCGTCAAAGATAGATGGGTCGTCGGATGGTGGCTTAACCTCTGTGTTATCCCTGATAACGTCCTTTAACCGTTCTTCTGCCCACCTGTTCAATGGATTACGGATAAAGAACCGCCAGATGGTCCACACTGCAAGAAAAATCAAAGCCAGATATACAAGAAAACGCAACATGTCATTTATTAGAAACGCATTTATTAGGTGTCAAAGTTCACAAATACAGATATAAAAAGCTTCCATTATTCATTCCAGATTGGAATCTTGTGTGTTTCCATAGTTCCATCGCTAAATCTGGTATTTACAAGTATCATTCCAGAAATTCCTTTTGGAAGATTGATTTGACATATTTTATTGGAACTACAATGTTTTGCTTTAATTAGCTGTCCGTCAAAGGAATAAATTTGGACATCATATTGGAGATTGTCGGAAGTAATCAGATAAACAGCATTATTCTTGATATAAACTTGAACTTTTGAATTATCAAAGTTTTGGGGCTTAGTTACATAAACGGGCTCGTAATATTGTAGAAGTCCGCAGGACCAGAAAGAAGGTGGTAAGTTATTGTCAAGAGTGCCAAATATGTTCTGTGTTGTATATATCACCGTGTCTGCATAAACCGCTCCTGCTTTCAACAGGGTATCAAAC
>JAJRPU010000001.1 GCA_024280615.1 Bacteroidota bacterium
ATATAAATGGAGCGAAAGGTTCCTCAAGGTAAATGTCTATTATGGAGTCGTTGATTACAACGAAGGGAGAATCTTTTCTAACTCTATTGTTGAATATCCATGCTCCGGGAGTTGCCACTTCAGGGTCTATGAGCCGATAGAATGATGCTGCTACGTCGTGGGCGGTCAGTGTGCTCTCACTGTTTTGGAACTTGATGTCCTGTCTTAGATAAAACCTATATCGTCTGCCACTGTCAAGAACTTCCCATCTGGTTGCTAATTCAGAAACAAGATTCATATTTGAATCAACTGAAACAAGGGTCTCATATATCTGCGAAACAATCCACATTTTGGCTTGAGTAGTGGCAAATCCAGGGTCAATGCTGTTAATCTCAGTGGGAATGTTAATTCTAAAAAAGTTTTGATTTTCTGAGGGCTGTGAATCAGAGCAGCCTTTTATAAGTCCAACTGCAAACAATAATATTATCAGATGCTTGGGTCCTTTAAGCCAGTCAACTTTGCACATATCCATTACTTTACTATCACTTTAACGTGCTTTATCGCATCTGGAAGGATATATTCCGAGTGTTCATATGTAATGATAAAAATAGCACTTTCATATTTATTATCAATGAGAGCAATGTGGCTATTGACATAAATTTGTCTTCCATCAATTGTGGTAATGTTAATTATCTTGCTGCAATGTTTTACAGTAGTCATAATTTGACCGTTGTCATTAAGTAAATAACAGTTGGTAGAGTGGTTTGGCGAGGGGATTGATATGATTGTGTCTTGGTTCTGATTTGTAGGTAAGGAAAGAACTGCTATCACGGGCAGATGGTCGGAACAGAAGTATAGAGCTGTTGCTATGGTGTCTGGGACAGGCAAAGCAGGAGAATCAAGAATTGACTTATTAAAATGGTTTCCGTCCTGGGCAAACACATAAAAGGTGTCCCACTGATACGGTGGTTCATAATATCTAACTGAAGGGAGAATAAAATCAAATCGGTCATCCATTCCGCCAGTGGCACCGCCATCAGACAACAATGTGTCCCGAGTGGATTGTGTGTGATACAAAGCAAAGAGGACGTTATTATTCCATTGCCCCGCTGGTAGTGGGTCAACTACTCTTATGCGTGGGTCGGGATGGTTAGTAAGCAATTTATATGAGGTATCTTCTGCAGTGTAAAAATTAAGGTCGCCTGTAAGAATCCATCTGTCCACATTCCAACTGTTGAGACTATCAATGAGAGCCTCAACCATCCATCTGCGTTGCTGTTCACTGGTTGAATTAGACCCTGCTTTCAAATGAGCAACGGCAATAGTCAATTGTATGCTGTCCGGACCCATAAGCCAATAAACAGGAATATCTCTCACAAGAGTTTGGACTGTCCGCTGTTTTATAAAGGTTATTTTATCTCTTTTGTAAAACAGAACATTAACAACAGTGCCCCCTGAGACATTAGACCACGGTGCCATAATCCACGAACTATCAAGAAGTTTTAAAGATAGTTCAAGGGAATCTGTATAGTCTGGCAATACCTCATTTACACATAAGATATCTGGATTTACATAATCTATCACTGGTAAGCAGAAGGAATTCTTTTCGGACAAAGCAGATGCCCCATACCTCAAAAGGTTATACTGCATTATGACAAGAGAGTCCTGAGCAAAAATCAATTGTCCGAAAGAGAACAGAAAAGCTAACCTTATGCTTAAAGACGTTTTCATCCTTAACAAAAGTAAGACAAATAAGACCCAACTGAAAACTAAAAACGTTTTATGTTTGCAGTGAGATTTATAAAAAGTGAAAGGCAGACAACAATTAAGCAGGATAGCTGAGAAAGCCATTGTAGTATTACTATTTTTATCAACAAGTGTGTCAATTATAGTAACCTTTTCTATCATTTACATTATTTTCAGTGAGGCAATACCGTTCTTTAATGAGGTTTCAATAGTTGAATTTCTAACGGACACCCAGTGGACACCACTGTTCACTCAAAAACATTATGGTATCTTGCCTCTGTTGGTGGGAACCCTTCTAACTTCAGCAATAGCTTTGCTTGTGGCTGTCCCCGCAGGAATAATAATAGCAGTTTTCCTTAATGAGTATGTTTCCTCAAAAGTTAGAAATATAGTAAAGCCTATAATTGAGCTTCTGGCATTGGTGCCAACTGTCGTGTATGGATATTTCGCCCTATTGATAGTTACCCCTGCTTTGCAGAAAATAATTCCTGATTTACAATCTTTTAATGCTTTATCTGCAGGATTAGTCATGGGAATGATGATTCTGCCTATGATTGCCAGTCTAACCGACGACGCCATCAAGAGCGTGCCAAGGTCATTAAGAGAGGCTGCCTATGGATTAGGTGCAACCAGATTCCAGACTGCCTTTAAAGTATTAATCCCTGCTGCCAGTTATGGGATAGTCGCTGCTGTAATGCTTGCTATCGCCCGTGCCTTCGGAGAAACAATGATTGTTACCATTGCTGCTGGACAATTTCCCATCCTCACTTTTGACCCCCGTCAACCAGTAGAAACAATTACTGCCTATATTGTTCAGGTTACTATGGGAGATGTTCCGCACGACTCACTGGAATATCGCACTGTATTCGCAGCCGCCCTCGTGCTATTCATTTTGACTTCGGTCGCCACTTCCCTTAGTTTCTATGTTAGGCGCAAAATGGCAATGTTTAAGCGATGAAGAAGGCGAGACTAATAGATAGGTTGTTTGGAGTGATGGGCTGGGCAGTGACGGTAATTAGCCTTTTCATTCTGGCATTGTTCATTGGAGTCACTCTAAAACTTGGCTTAGAACGTTTGAACCTTGACTTCTTGTTGGGTTATCCGTCCCGATTTCCTGAAAAAGCAGGTATTTTACCTGCATTACTGGGAACATTCTGGCTTTTTGTGTTGACTCTGATTATCACAGTTCCAATAGGTGTTTCTGCTGCCATATTTCTTGAGGAGTTTATGAAGCCGGGCAAATGGGCAACAATAATAGAGTTTACGATTTATAATCTTTCCGGGGTGCCATCGGTTATTTATGGGTTGCTGGGTTTGCAGTTTTTTGTAAGATGGTTTGGTTGGGGACCAACGCTGCTCAGTGGAGCGGCAACACTGGCTTTGCTTATACTTCCTGTTGTTATAGTTGCAGCAAGGGAAGCACTACGGGCTGTTCCAAACACTATTAGGGAGGCTGCTTTGGCGTTGGGAGCCACACGATGGCAAACAGTCTGGCATCAGGTGTTGCCGGCTGCCGGTCCCG
>JAJRPU010000048.1 GCA_024280615.1 Bacteroidota bacterium
TAGAACAACAATTGACAGATAAAATCCTTGAAGTATTTACAAACCCGAGTTCTAAGAAAGAGAGGCGTGAACGACTCAAGCAAATTAAAGAAGAATTCATTGAAAGCTTGCCGGAAGAAAAGAAAGAAAGTTCTTTACTTATAAATAAGTATATCCACGACCTTGAGAAAAAATTAATGAGAAAACTGATTCTTGAGAAAGGCGTTCGTATTGACGGACGTAAAACAGATGAAATCAGACCAATATGGGCTGAGGTAGACGTTCTTCCCGCAACACACGGCTCTTCTATATTCACACGTGGAGAAACCCAAGCATTGGCAACAGTTACACTCGGGTCCAGATTGGACGTGCAATTGATAGACACACCCACTATTCAAGAAGAAACCAAATTCATGGTTCATTACAACTTTCCACCATTTTCCACGGGCGAAATAAAACCATTGAGAGGACCCTCAAGGCGTGAAATAGGACACGGGAATCTTGCCTATAGGGCTCTTAAAGGAGTTATGCCACCGGAAGATGACTTACCTTATACAGTTCGGGTCGTTTCTGATATTCTTGAGTCAAATGGCTCATCTTCTATGGCAACGGTCTGTGCCGGTTCATTGGCATTGATGGATGCCGGAGTCCCTATCAAGAAACATGTTGCTGGAATAGCAATGGGATTAATTTTTGACCCTGACACCGGGCAATATGCTATTCTTACTGATATTCTTGGAGACGAAGACCACATCGGAGACATGGACTTTAAGGTCGCAGGAACCAGGGATGGCATTACCGCATGCCAGATGGATATTAAAATTAGTGGTATAACAGAAGATATATTGATGAATGCACTTGAGCAGGCTCGCAAAGCAAGAATGGAAATTCTTGATATCCTTGAAGAAGTTATTCCTGAACCACGCAAGGAGCTTAAGCCTCACGTCCCAAGGTCAAAAGTGGTTCTCATCCCTAAGGAACTCATTGGGCTGGTAATCGGTCCGTCCGGAAGGACAATTCAAGAACTGCAGGAACGAACAGGAACAACTATATACATTGAACCGGAAGATGAACAGGGTAAAGTATATATCACTGGGCAATCTCAGGATGCTGTGGATGCCGCCGCTGAACACATTAACCTTATGACCCAGATGCCCGAGGAAGGAGAAGTGTATGAGGGCGAAGTAAAAGAACTAAAGCCATTTGGAGCATTGGTTGAATTTATGCCTGGAAAAATAGGATTATTGCATATTTCTGAAATAGACTGGAAACACATTGCAGACGTCTCGCAGATACTCAAAGTGGGCGATAAAATAAAGGTTAAATTAATTGAGATAGAGGAGGGCACTGGTAGGTATAAGCTGTCCAGAAAAGCATTATTGCCCAAACCGGAAGGCTCGGACCAAGAACAAAAGCAAGGAGACAGAGCACCGCAACAGCGAGACGGCGGAACAACGAGGCATCAAACAAGACCACACAGACAGGTTCACCAACACAATAAACCAAGACCACAAGGAAAACCTCAAGGAAGAAAAGGACATCACAGACACAGAGGAGACGATGACATATATTCGTTTTAAGGTATTCATTGTATTGTTCATAGTTGTATTTGCTCTTTCATGGATAGGCTGTAAAAAGAAATCGAAGCCACCGACTACTCAAGAAGACATATTTATTATCGGTCACGGCGGCGGAGGAGAGCATTGTCATAATAGATATGATTCTTTGAGAATTTGCCACAATAGATATCCAGCGATAAAAGAAGGCTTATTAATCTTTGAAGGCATAGAAGTTGACGTGCAGGTCTCTAAGGATTCTGTTATATACGTTGGACATGACGTGTTTCTGGCAGATGCTTCCTTTGGTCCAGTAATAAATTTCCTTACTTCGCATCAGATTGATTCTTTGAATTCTAAATATGACTCTTCACATCACATATTAAGTTTGGAGCAGGTTTTTAAAATGTTTCTAAATGCACCTGAAGGCAATTCTAAACTTATTTCCCTTGACATCAAGAATTATTATGGATCATATTGGCGAGAATTGTGCAGTGATTCCTGTGAGACTATGAAGTCTCGTTATGAGAGAGTGTTTGCTATAGCCCTTGCTCGGTTGTTAAAGAAATATCCAGAAGTTAGGCATAGGATTGCAGTGGAGGGATGGGACATAAAACAACTTAAAGAGATCAACCAGATTGTCCCGGAAGTTAGATATAAATGTCTCGTTATTACAAACTTTACCCCTGAAATTCAGACTTTACTTAATCAATATGAGTATGTAAATTGCATAAGCAAATCAATTGAGACCACTACTAAGGAAGAATTTGAACAAATGCGTGAATTCTTTATGAATCGTCAGGATAAAGAATTTTTAATACAACTATGGACTGCAACAGATTCTATAGGATTGCAGAGAGCTAGGAATCTTACGAAGGGTCCTGCTACTATACAGGCAGATAAGAACGCCCTTTAACAGGACACAATTCTTATTTGCTGATTACTAAATTCAAGTCTTGGCAACTAAATAATTGCTCTCTTTTATAGTATTGAGAACATACACTTCAAAAATTTGACAAGCGAAACATAAAATGTTAATTAAAAGCAAGGAGGGGGACTCCCTCTCATGTCAGTGATTAATCATTAAAACTCTTTTCCACTTAGAAAGGAGCCCCCGTGTTTATGGACTCACTCTTTGTTTTCGTCTTTTTTGTTCTCTTCAGAACCTTCCTGTTTTTCTTCCTCACCACCCAGCAATTGGTCAAGGTCAATTAATTCATCCAATTTTGCACCACTTGGTCTAGGTTGCTGTTTTTTAGGCTTGGAAGGAGTGGTTGCTTTTTTAGTAGTTCTTGCACTGGCTGTTTTGGTCGTCTTTTTACCTTTCTTTTTAATAAGTTTGCGAGCCTCTTTCCTAGCTTTTTCCTCTTCCTTAGCCTGACGCCAGACCTTAGTGTGCGAAACCTTAATCAATTGTTTCTTCTTATTAAAGTCAATGACCATAAAGTCCAAGGTCTCATCAACATTTGCCACTGTGCCATCTTCCTTTTTAAGGTCCCTGACCTGAGCCTTGGCTTCAACACCATAGGGTAACTCAACAATAGCTTCACTCCCAGAAATTGATTTAATAGTTCCTTTATGTATTGAACCTGGCGTAAATACCGTTTCAAAGGTATGCCAAGGATTCTCTTCTACTTGTTTGTGACCCAGTTTGAGGAGCCTTCGCTCATTATCATATCCAAGTACTACAACATCTATTTCATCTCCCTCTTTTACCACTTCAGCTGGATGCATAACACGTTTTGTCCAAGAAAGGTCCTCATTCCTTACTATTCCATATACACCTTCTTCTAACTCAACAAGGGCTCCATAGGGCCTCAATTCAATAACCTTTCCTCTGTACTTATTACCAGTTACATATTTGGATTCAATATTTTCCCATGGGTCTGGTTTTAGTTGTTTAATGCTAAGGCTCATCCTCCTATTATCAGGGTCAATCTGTGTAACTACTGCCTCAACTTCCTGTCCTTCCTTGAAGTACTCGGAAGGCTTTGGTTTTTTATAGCCCCAAGAAATTTCAGAAACATGAACTAAGCCCTCCACACCGGGGAGAACTTCAATAAAGGCACCATAAGGCTGAATGTGAACAACCTTGCCTTTGACCTTATCTCCGACCTTAATTTTTTCATGAATATTCTCCCACGGGTCTGGCTCCAATTGCTTCATTCCAAGGCTAATCTTGGTCTTATCCTCATCAAATCCAAGCACAACAACTCTGACCTTATCTCCAACTTTTAAGCCAAGGTCAGAGGGATGCTTAATCCTTCTCCACGTTAGGTCAGAAATATATACTAAACCATCTATACTACCAAGGTCCACAAATACGCCCCAGTCAACAATGTTCTTAATGACACCTTCTAAAACTAATCCGGGCTCTAGTTTTTCAATTATCTCTTTCCTACGTCTTTCTCTTTCCTCCTCTTGAACAGCTTTGTGGGAGACGACAGCGTTCATTATAGCTTCGTTAATCTTTACCACCTTGACAGGCAAAGTCTTGCCAACATAAGCATCGTAGTCTTCCACAGGTTCAATACTTATTTGAGAACCAGGTAAGAAACATTCATATATGCCAAAGCATTCAGCGACTAGTCCACCCCTTGTTTTCGCTATTACCTTAGCTTCTAGAACTTCGCCAGTGTGATATGCTTCCACCAGCTTATCCCAAGCCCTTAGAATTCTTGCTTTACGACGCGAAAGTTTGACCTGTCCTTTCTTGTCTTCGCTTTTCTCAACGTAAACCTCTATTTCATCACCGGGCTTGGGCTCCGGTTCACCCTTAAATTCAGCAAGTGGAATAATGCTATTAAACTTGTAGTCCAGTTCAACGACAACGTCCTCATCTTCAACCTTCATTACTTTGCCTTTAACTATGTCTGCCCTTTCAAGCGGTTTAATATCAGGACGTTGCTTAAGATATTCTTTTAGAGCGACAACGATATCCTCGTTCTCCTGGGTTCTTTCCGCCCTTGCTAAGTCTTCCCATGAAAAACCTTCCTCTGTTTTCTCTACTAAAGGCTTAACCTCTTCTGTCCCTGTTGTGGATACTCTATTTCCCACGGCACGTGTTTTTCAAATCACAAAGTTACATAAGTATAACTAAACGGGATGGACGTTTAGTTCTCTTTCAAGAAAGTCTTTTACCTGTTGCATTAACCAGCTTGGCGTGGAAGTGGCTCCACAAATGCCTACTGATTCGGCATTTTCTAACCACTTTAAGTCTATTTCATTCACCGATGAAATAAAAAATGTGTTTGGATTGACAGATTTGGCTGTTTCAAAAAGAACCCTACCGTTTGAGCTTTTCTTCCCAGCTACGAACAATACTACGTCAAAGCGGCGAGCAAAATCCTTAATTTTAACATCTCTGTTTGATACCTGTCTGCATATAGTGTCATTGAAATATACATTAGTGTTATTTCGTTTGGCAGCTTCTTCTCTAATCAGTTCACCTAAAGCATAGTAGGACCTTATGCTTTTTGTTGTCTGAGAGAACAGGTATATTGGACGTGAAAAATCAATCTTCTTTAATGCATCTTCCTCGCCAGTTATCAATATTTTTTCAACTTGGGAGTCGTCAGGGATTTGTCCCATTAGACCTATCACCTCGGGATGCCCGGGTTTCCCGTAGATAACTATTTGTGAGCCTGGGGGAGCTTGCCTGACCACTTCCCTGATTCTGTTTTGAAGTTTTAAAACAATTGGGCAAGAGGCATCAATAAGAGTAATATCATTTTCCTTTGCTATTTGATATGTCTCAGGAGGTTCCCCATGTGCCCTAATGAGAACAATAGCGTTCTTTAAATGTTTAAAAGTGTTATGGTCAATAATTTCAAGACCCTTGTTTTTTAGTCTTTCAACTTCTTTATCGTTATGAACAATATCTCCTAAGCAATACACTTTAATCCCTTGGTCAAGAAAAAATTCAGCTTGGGCAATAGCATAAACCACACCAAAGCAAAAGCCAGAGTCAGGGTCCACTTCTATACGCACCACTGGAGAATTACCTTTGATGATAAATTATTTGTTTGATAGAAATGAGCAGCTGTTGTGCCTTGTTTTGGAAAAGATTGTCTTGCTTCTTGTTTAGTGCTTTTTGCAATAGTTTCCTAAACATTATTTCTCCGCGAAGTTTCCTATGGCAAGTGGGACACAACGTTGCATGTTTAATAAACGATTTGTATTCTTCAGGAGAAAGGTTGCCATCTAAGGCATCCTCCAGCAGGCGTCTGAATTTTAAACATGCATTACTAACTCTTTCCATTTACCTGCTGTTTAGTCCTTTGAGGATTTATCCTCAATTCTATATAACTTTTTAGCATATTCTTTCAGTTCCTTTTTTAGCATTCTGCGGGCTCTGTGCAAACGAGACCTCACAGTTCCAATAGGAATGCCGAGAATTTTGGCTATTTCTTCGTATTTAAGCTCATCAACGTCGGCAAGCAGGACAATAATTCGGAATTCCTCAGGCAATTTATTTAAAGCACGAACCACCTCTTCTGAAAGATACGAAGCATCTATCTCTTTACGCATATCGCCTGCTGGAGTCATTTGAGGAGGGGGACCTTCATCATCATCATCTGATTTAAATGTGGAGTATTCCTCGTATGCAATTGTTTGAGGAGCTGCCTTGCGTTTCCGATATTCGTTAATGTATAGGTTCCTCATTATAGTGTAGAGCCACGCTTTTATCTTAGTGCCTTCTTTATATGTGTCAAGAGATTCAAAAGCTCGTAAAAGCGTTTCTTGTACCAAATCATAAGCGTCATCAATGTTTCCTTGAGTGAGGAACGTTGTAGCGAAGCGAAGCAGGTCATTAATGAGTGGCTCAATCTCTTTCTCAAATATTCTAAGGCGACGTTGTCTTTCTTCCTCGCTTATCTTCAATTCTTTTCTCTTTCTTCTCCTTCCCATCTCTTCACTTTGTTCTTCGTTTGATTTTCCTTCGTAGCTAATAGCATTATTCGTCTCTCCTTCCTTTTCTTTCTTGTTTACTGGAACTTCCATCTGTCTCATCTTGTTTGTTTTTGTAAGCAGGTTGGTAATGTTGCTAATTTGTTCTTTTACTATGAACGCAAAGTTACGTAAACTTATTTAATCTGAAAAGAGTTCCCTTAGTTTGTTAGCAACCACTTCAAGCCGATTCTCTCGTGACCCTTTAACAAAAATGTATTGTTTGTCTTTGTATTGGCTTAAGGAATTTAAAAAGTCTTTATTGTTTGCAGAGTCAAACCATTTAATATGATTTTTCTGCAAAACATACATAAGGTCTTTCCATTCTCTGCCCACACATATTATCTCATCATCATTGTTTTTAATTCTAAGCACAAAGTCAAGAATTTTTCTGTGCAGTTGAAGGCTTTCTTTTCCAAGTTCTTTCATGCTACCAATGATGAATAGTCTGTTCTGTTTAGCAAATTCTGCAAAGCTTTTAAGACTTTCCAGCATACTGTCCGGATTGGCGTTATATGCATCAAACCATAACCAATTTTTCCCCAATTTAATTAAGTTGGAACGCATTTCAACAGGTTGGAAGGTTGAAATTCTCTGTGCAACCAGTCGTAAAGGAATGCCGTGTTTTAAACCTATGGAAACAGCAGCCAAAATATTGTATAAGTTGTATTTTCCAGATAGTTGCGTGAAGAAAGTAATATCAGCAGGTTTCTTAATGCCAATATTTAAAAAAGGATTAGCACTCACTATCTTTCCGATAACTTTTCCTTTTTTAGTTCCATAGTAAATTTTATTTGTTTTAATTATAGAGCTTTGAGTGATGAGTAGTTGGTCATCGCAATTGACATATAGGGTTTTTCCATAAGAGTCAATCCATCTATATAGCTCTGTTTTGGCTTTTATGACTCCTTCAAAGGAGCCGAAGCCTTCCAGATGAGCCCTGCCAATGTTTGTGATTAATCCCTCTGTTGGACGTGCAATATGACATAAAAATTCAATTTCGCCTATATGATTAGCACCTAACTCAAGAACCAGAAAATCAATATCTTCTGGAGTGTTTAAAATGGTTATTGGCACACCAATATGATTATTGTAATTCTTCTCGGGCTGTGATACTTTATAAAGCCCAGATAGGACATGTGTTGTAAGTGCTCGGGTAGTGGTCTTTCCTGAACTGCCAGTTATACCTATTATAGCCTTTGCTCGTATTCTTGAGCGGTACCAAGAAGCATATGATTGTAGAGTTTTTAAAGTATCTGAAACTATGATGACGTTTTCCCGAGAGAGGGTTGGGTCCGATGAAATGGCTCCCACCGCTCCCTTAGACAAAGCTTCGTTAACATATTGATTTCCGTGCGTTTTAGTGCCTGGTAATGCCCAGAATAACTCTCCACCCCTAATTTCTCTTGTATCAAAAACTACCTTCCTGCTTTGCTTATGAAGGACATATATTTTGTTTAGTAGCTCACTGTTTAATTTCTCAATCCGAAGCATATTTCCTATCTTCTAATCCTTAGCCTCAATTATATTTGTCAGGACTTATTTTAACATAGCAGAGTCTTGTTACTTGAGATATTTGCGGGAGCAAAACAAGTTAAACCCAGTTAAATCCCTTATTTTCTTCCTTTCGGTCTGACCCTGAACCATTTACCTGCTTCAAATTGATTGCCCTGTGGGGAGCCGACGCGAGTCATAGCACAGCGGAACCCAATGAATGCAGTAGATTGATTTTGGTCAAGAGCACGTCTGGTTCCCGGAACAAGCCAAAACGGACCATCTGCCCAATGTCCCCCTTTGTAGACCCTTATTTCATCGTTGATAAGAGTTGATTTGCCATAATCGTAAGAGATTTCAGACATTTCATCACCGTCTTTAAATGCTCTGTAATCAGACCATTTGTAATTCAACCTATTAGCGTTCTCTTCCTCGGTAACAGGAACATATCTTAATCTACCAAGGCTATCCTTTTCAAGAGGAACTCCTTCTTCGTCTACAGCAAGCTTCATAAACACGTTCCCACGAAATGAATTAAGGTCATCAGCATCCATTGGAGTAAATGGTCGGTAGACGTCCGCTACCCATTCGGCAACATTGCCCGCCATATTGTAGAGTCCAAAGTCATTAGGCATAAATGAGTTTACTGGAGCAGTGGGACAAGCCGCATCGTTTAACGCACCTGCTATACCCATATAATCACCCTCACCTCTCTTGAAGTTCGCAAGGAATGCACCCCACCAACCACCGTGAACAGGATACCTCAGACCATATCCATTCCACGGGAACACCTTGGTTTCAAGCCACATTTCTTCGCCAGGGGCAAAAAGATTCCCAACCATTGCCCATGCAGCATATTCCCATTCTGCCTCGGTAGGAAGCCTGTAATCTGGTAGCAAAATCCCGTCTTCTAAGCGGACACGTCGCTCCCCAGTCCCGGTTGGATTTAGGTCAGGAAGGTATCTCCTAACCATTCCTTCATACTGTCCAGCCAGATATGCCTCCGTGTTGAAGTTGTCCTCGTTTGTCTGATTGGGATTAGGTTCTAATATGCCCTCCCTGATAAGAATCATTTCGTTAACCCTATCGGTTCTCCATTTTGCAAATTCGGTTGCCTGTACCCAACTAACACCAACCACGGGATAAAAGTTATATGCAGGATGACGGAAATAGTATTTGACCAACGGCTCATTATATGCCAGGGGAGAACGCCACACAAACGTGTCTGGAAGGGCATTCCATACAACTTCAGGAAAGTCTGTTCCAAAAACTCGTCTCAACCAGTAGATATATTCACGATAGTGGACATTGGCTATCTCCGTCTCATCCATATAAAATGAAGTTACTGTAACTCGTCTTGGATAAGCATTCCAATCATAAGCAATATCTTCTTCTGGATTACCCATTCTGAACGTACCGCCTTCAATAAGGACTAATCCAGGACCTGTTTCCTGACCGGGATAGTCCCTCACTTCAAACCCACCCCAGTCGGGATTATTGTATTCCCATCCTGTTACTTGGGATGTCTCTCTACGGCATCCGGAGAGCACAAGAGCTAAGACGCTTCCGAAAAGTATAACTTTTTTCATCATGGCTTCCTTCGTTTCGTTTACATTTCCTTTTACGCAAAAATAACGCATTCCGTTCAATTAGTTGTATACAAAGTTAATAAAGATGGAACTAATTGAATGGGGAGTTAACGTTTATCTAAGTAACCACTTGCATTTAAATCCTGTTCTAATGATCATAACTAAAGTGATTTTGTCCTTAGGAGTTACGGTTGTGGCTGTTTATCTTGTTTATAGGGCTTTGAAGTGGTTCTATAAAAAGGCTGATTTGAAGTGGTACGGAGATTAATGATGTGTTCCTTTGCATCGGAAAGGGACGCGAAGGCTGGAACATGAGGAAAGGGACTGTGGGACCCAATGAACACTGGGTTGCTTCCTATTCTTACTGCAAGTAGGATATCTCTTATGTCATCTCCCACAAACACCGATTGGCGAGGGTTAACGTCTGTGAAGATGTGAACTAAGCGACTAATCATTCCGTAGGCAGGTTTCCGACATAAACATGTGCCTTCAAGATGAGGACAGAAAAAGATTCCGTTGATGTATACTCCGGCATCTCTTAGTCTATTTGACAAAAAGTGGTGTATATCTAAAAGGGCTTCTATTGTCATGATTCCTTTTCCGATTCCCTGTTGATTGGTAATGATAAAGATTCTGTGAAAGAAGGGAGATATTTCCCTTAGAGTGTCAACAACTTCAGGGAGGAATTCAAACTCTTCAACTCGTGTTATGTAGCCTTCAACTTTACGCTTGTTTATGACTCCGTCTCTATCAAGGAAAAGTGTCCACTTGCTTGAATTATTGGTCATTTAGGAGCATTTCTTCAACCATTTGACAAATTATGTGTCCAATTATCTTATGCATTTCCTGTATTATTGGTGTATCTGTGGAGGGAATCACTATGGAAAAATCAGTTAATTTAGCCATTGCAGAGCCTTTCTGTCCTGTAAATCCAACCGTTATAATCTTTGCTTTCTTGGCTTCCTCAATAGCTTTCAGGACATTGCGAGACTGTCCGGAGGTGGAAAATGCCCATAATAGGTCTCCTTGCTTGCCAAGGGCTTTTACTTGACGGGCAAAAACCTCTTCATAGCCATAGTCATTGGCTATTGCAGTTAAGGCAGCAGTGCTTTGGTGTAGGACAATAGCAGGGTAAGGATTCCTATCGTTTTTGAAGCGTCCAATGAGTTCTCCTGCGAGGTGGTCTGCGTCAGTGGCACTTCCTCCATTACCACATAATAATACTTTGTTTCCCGATTTGATAACGGAATAGGTAGCTTGAATTATTTGCGTTATAGTGAGAAGAATTGCTGTTTGGGAAATGATGTTTTCTATTACTTTTTGTCTCTCTAGTAAAAATGTTTTTATCCTGTCTTCAATTGCTCTCACCCTTTGTATGTATTTTAGAGTAAAAATAAGCTGTCAGAGACAATGAGGATAGATGTAGTTGCTGTAATACCGCAAATAGTTAGTTGCTTCATTGATTATTCTATTATCAAACGGGCGAGAGAAAAAGGTATTGTGTCAATTTATGTTCATGACCTCAGGGACTACGGCATTGGGAGATACAGGCAGATAGACGATTTACCTTATGGGGGCGGGGCAGGTATGGTTCTGAGACCGGAGCCGTATGCTAAAATAATAGATAAGTTGACCGCGGAAAGAGATTATGATGAGATAATTATGCTTTCACCGGCAGGAGAACTTTTTGACCAACAGTTGGCAAATCAGTTATCTATGCAAAAGAACATACTTATATTATGTGGACATTACAAGGGTGTTGATGAGCGTGTTACTCAACTGTTTGCCACTAAAGAAATTTCTATTGGTGACTATGTACTTACCGCGGGAGAGCTGGCTGCAGCAGTTGTTATAGATTCAGTAGTAAGACTTTTACCCGGTGTTTTAGGGGACGAGATTTCTGCATTGACTGATAGCTTTCAAGATGGTTTGCTTGCACCACCTGTATATACCAGACCCCCAGAGTTTAGAGGTTTAAGAGTTCCTGATGTATTAAGGAGTGGAAACCATGCTAAGATAGCTGAGTGGCAGTGGGAACAAGCTCTTGAAAGAACAAAACAGAGAAGGCCAGACCTGTATCAAAAATTTATTGAAAAGGCTCATCATATTAATAAAAAAGGTCAAAAATGAAAATTGGTATTGTTTGTTATCCAACCTTTGGAGGCAGTGGAATAGTGGCTACTGAACTGGCTCACGAACTGGCTATACGTGGAAATGAAGTTCACTTGATTAGTTATTCCAGACCAGTTAGGATGTATCGTGGAGATGGACTCTATTTTTTCCACCAAATTCCTGTAATGATTTACCCTCTTTTTGAATATCCCCCTTATGAATCTGCATTAGTGAGCAGATTGGTTGAAATAGCACTGACTCAGGAACTTGACCTTCTCCATGTCCATTATGCCGTTCCTTTTGCAGGAGCAGCCTATATGACAAAACAGATTTTACTACAACAACATAACAAACACCTGCCCTATATTGTAACCCTACATGGCACAGATATAACCCTAGTAGGGAGAGATAAATCTTTTGCTCCCGTTGTCCAATTCGGTTTATATAACGCAGATGCAATTACGTCTGTGAGCAATTACCTTAAATCAGAAACAGTTAAAAATTTTAAAATCCCTCAGGAACGTATACAGGTAATTTATAATTTCATAAATACCGCACAGCACAATAGAGCATATTGCCAGAAAGCTCAATATTTAGAAAGGTGGAGACGGTTCTTAGCACCTAGGAATGAGTTTCTTATATGTCATATTTCAAACTTTAGACCATTGAAAAGAATTGATATTCTTTTACAAGCCTTCAAAATTGTTTTGGATAATGGGTTGAACGCAAAGCTTGTCCTTGTGGGTGACGGTCCGGAAAGGCAAAATATGGAACTGATGGCTCGTGATTTGGGACTTGAAGATAAGGCTCTATTCCTCGGAGTTCAAGAAGACATTAGAGATATATTGTGCATTAGTGACCTATTTGTATTAACTTCCGAATCTGAAAGTTTTGGACTAGTCTTGTTAGAAGCCATGGCTATGGGGTGCCCGATAGTGGCATCAAAAACTGGAGGTATCCCTGAAGTGGTTAGAGATGACCTTGAAGGACTGTTATGTCCAGTTAATGATATTAAATCTTTTGCCGATGCTATCTTGAAGATTCTAACGAATCCAGATTTGCATAGAAAATATGTTAACAATGCAATTAAGAGGGCGAGAGATTTTGATACTTCCAAAATAATACCTGAATATGAATGGCTTTATAGACACGTTAAGAAAATTGTCTCACGGGAACTATTTGACCCTTCAAATTAGTTTGAAAGCAGGGAAGGGCAGTTAGCTCAGTGGTTTAGAGCGCCGTCTTGACAGGACGGAGGTCGCAGGTTCGACTCCTGCACTGCCCACGAGGAAAAAGGTATATTTGGTCTTTTAGGATTTTGTTTTTGTATACATTATTCTGATAACTTTAATGAGGGCATGTCGCAGTTTTTTGAATGATAAATGATAATCTCTTTTGTCATGTTCTTTTTAGAACAATTCATTCATATATAGTTATTGAGAAAACAAAAAAGCCCCTCCGAAGAGGGGCTGGCTACAAATCTGTTTCTGTTTGGCTTAAACAAGTTGCTGAAGACTGTTTATAAAATCTTAAAATCTTGGTGTCTTAAATTGAGAGCGTCCCCGTTTTTCTAACATTATGTATCCTATGCCTACTTCAAAACCACCGAAACCATTGTTGGCTTGTGAAAGTTTAGAAATAGTCAAGTCATAACTTGCCATAATAGTGAATCCTTCATATTCGTACCTTACCATAGGAATAACTGCATCGTTCAAGCGGAACATTCCACCGAAACTAATGGCGTGAACATCTCCACCACCATAATATCCACCACCTCTCTTGGATAGATTTATTTTGAATAGCAGTCCTGCAATTCCTTCAATATGAGGACCTTGCATCCAAGCCCACAATCCA
>JAJRPU010000049.1 GCA_024280615.1 Bacteroidota bacterium
CTCAAGGGCTTCTGTGTTTACCTATACCAGCGGAACAGGGTTCTGGCGGAACATGCCGCATCTGCGAATGAGGGGTTCCAATAGTGGCGGATATATGTATGGCTTGACTATTGCAGGGAAAGATTCTCTGTTTGATAATCACACATTTATGGAGCATGTTGCACCGGATACTGAGGGAGACGAGTATTATAAAGGTCTTATTGCAGGAGGCGGAAAGGTTGTTTTCAACGGCAGGATATACGTTCACCAGCAGGCTCAGGGCACAAACTCATATCAGTCAGATAGGTATATTGAACTGGACAGGGATGCCTATGTGTTCAGTCGTCCGCAATTGGAGATTTTTGCCGATGATGTCAAGTGCACTCACGGAGCGGCGATTGGATTCGTGGACACCAACGCATTGTTGTATATGAAAATGCGAGGAATCAGGGAATTTAAGGTTAAATACTTGATTTATAAAGGCTTTCTGGGAGAGATTATAGAAAAATGTCCTAATTTTGTAAAAGACAGGTGGCTTGAGAAAATTGAAAACGATTTGCAGTGGGTATTGAACAACAAGTAGGCTTTGATGTAGAAAGAGTGAGGAGAGAGTTTCCGATTCTTGAAACGAAAGTCAGAGGAACTAAAAGATTGGTATATCTTGACAATGCGGCGACGACCCAGCGTCCTAAACGGGTGATAGATACCCTTAAGGAGTTCTATGAGAAATATAACAGTAATGTTCACCGAGGGGCACACTGGCTCAGCGACCTTGCAACTAAGATGTATGAAGATGCCCGAAAAACCGTTAAGGAGTTCCTAAATGCTCATTCGCATAGGGAGATAGTATTTGTTCGTGGCACCACGGAAGGCATTAACTTAATAGCCACCAGTTTTTCAAGAGGTTTATTAAAGGAGGGGGATGAGATTATTGTAACAGAAATGGAGCATCACTCTAATATAGTTCCATGGCAGTTAGTAGCCCAGCAAACAGGAGCAGTCCTGAAAGTTATTCCTATCAATGATAAAGGTGAATTAATCCTTTATGAGCTGGAAAATCTAATTACAGACCGAACTAAGCTGATTTCAATTGTGCATGTTTCTAATTCCCTTGGGACAATAAACCCAGTTAAGGAAATTATTTCCCTTGCCCATCAGAAAGGAATTCCTGTTGTTGTTGATGGAGCCCAAGCAGTGGCTCATATTTCCGTTGATGTGCAAGACCTTGACTGTGATTTTTATGTGTTCTCAGGACACAAGATTTATGGACCCACAGGAATAGGAGTTGTTTATGGCAAAGAGGAATGGTTAGAAAAAATGCCACCATATCAAGGCGGTGGAGATATGATTAAAGAAGTTACGTTTGAAAAGACAACCTACAACGAATTGCCATATAAGTTTGAAGCGGGCACACCAAACATAGCAGGGGCAATTGGTCTGGCAGAGGCTCTTAAATGGTTCAAACAGTTTGATATAAATGAAGTGCATTCCCATGAAAATGAACTCGTACAATATGCCACTGAATTGTTGAAGGAGATAGATGGCGTTAGAATAATCGGCGAAGCGGACAATAAAACAGCGGTCGTGTCATTCATTGCAGACGGTGTTCATCCGCATGATATAGGCACCGGGCTTGATATGGAGGGCGTGGCTATTAGAACCGGGCATCACTGCACGCAACCTATAATGTGCCATTTCGGTATAATGGCTACTGCACGGGCATCCTTCGCTATTTATAACACACGAGAGGAAGTTGAAATTTTCGTTGATGCATTGAAAAAAGTCTTAAAATTCTTTAGAAGATGAATTCACTGGAAGAATTGTATCAAGAGTTGATATTAGAACACAATCAATATCCAAGGAACTTTGGTGTTCTGGAGAGTCCTACCCATAAGGCGAGGGGGCTGAACCCCTTGTGTGGAGATGAAATCAATCTGTATCTGATTGTTGAAGATGGGAAAATCAAAGATATTAAGTTTCAGGGGCAGGGGTGTGCCATATCAAAAGCAAGTGCGTCCATGATGACAGAAATCGTTAAAGGAAAGACTGTTGAGGAAGCCCTTGACCTGTATAAAAAATTTCACGATATGGTTACGGCGGACTTTACCGAAGAAATTAACACTGAACAACTTGGTCCAGTAGCCGTTTTTTCAGGGGTGAGAGCATTTCCCGCTCGTGTTAAATGTGCCTCTCTGGCTTGGCACGCTCTGGAAGCAGCCCTTACAGGAAAAGAAGAATATAGCGAATAGACTAAATCATCTTGACTTCTATCATAAAATATCAAAGAAAAAATCCGTTATTTTCATAAAAAGTTTCAAAATGCTTAGGTATTACCTAATTGTTGGAGTTATAGTTTTTGCAGTGAGTAGTTGTTCTAAGGATAAAAGATTGGAACGTTCGTTGAGAGGTGATTGGAATGCCAGAAAAGAAAGTATTGATGCAGCTGCTAGAATAGGTCCTTCAGATAGCTCTGAATATGGTTTAATGGTAAGTGCCACAGGCTCATGTTCATTTAACAAGGATGGCACTGGAATCTGCAATTGGGCAATTCAAAATAGAGTAATGCAGGGACAAAGCAGTATTATGATGCAAGAAATGCATGAGACTAACAAGTTTAAATGGTATATTGAGGATGAGCATTTAGTGATAGAATATGGAGGAAAGTGTCATTGTAACTCTAAACAGGAAGTGTTTATGATAACAAATAAAGACGATAATATACTTATATGCGAGAGTGTAACAGAGTCAACAGTAGAAATGGATTGTCCTATGTGTGGGGGTACGGTTAGGGAACAATTGCGATGGCGTATTACGTTAACAAGAATGTAAAGGCGAACATAAAGGAAGTGAAGAGCGGTGCACCTCACATTCTGCGCCTCATCGCCGGGGGGAGTCGCGACGGCGTTAGCCGCGCGGCTCCTTTTTTATTTTATATGGGAGGATGATAGATTTAAAGCTAACCTTAATATCTAAGCCTCCACAGTATCACGATAGCAGTTACTAGTAAATAAATGAAATTCGGTAGCCAGACTCCCAGCCAAGCGGGAAATGGGGTTTTGAGAGCCAAGATGGTTGTTAGCCTTGAAACGAAAATGTACGAGAACCCGATTGCTAACCCGATGGCTATATGCAGTCCAGTGCCGCCTCGCACCTTCCTGCTAGCTATTGTAACACCTAACAATGTAAGGATTATTAAAGTGAAAGGCATTGCATAGCGTTCATATAGTTTTATGTAATAGTATTTGATTTTTTCAGAGCCTCGTTGCTCTTCTTCTTTTATAAATGCTTTCAATTGCTTTGTTGTCATCGCTTCAATGGAATACTCAATATCTGGGTCAAAATCCTCTGGGGTTACTGGCAAGATTGTCAATAATGAATCTGTTTTTTTAATGACGTGCTTTGTAGATTTCAATGACCTAATAAACACACCTTTAAACAGCCAAGATGAATCGCCTCTCCAAATAAATTGGTTAGCAATTGTTCTTTTATAAAGATTTATGCCATTAAATTGGTCAATTACTAAGTTATAGCCTATTGAATCTTCCATTGAATATGTTCTGAAGAGCATAATGGTTCCGGGTTGTAATTCCAAAACTGTGTTGTCTGTCCACGTTATTGCCCAACCTAAGAATTCGTTTTCAAAACGCAATTTCTCTCTTGCAACGTGCGGATGAAGGTTGTGGTATGAATAGGCAAGGGCAACGGCTATGACACCTGCCCAGAACATATACGGCAAGAGGAATCTGAAAAAGCTCATACCGCCAGTGAACATGGCGACTATTTCCATTCTATCAGCTAACCGGCTTGTATAGAACACAGCGGCGATGAATACGAAGAAAGGCATTAGCATAATCAGGAAATAAGGGGTTAAGTAGGCGTAATAGTGTGTTAGGACGAACCACATGGACAGGTCGTTCTCATAGAAGTCATCAACTCGCTCGGCAATGTCCCACACAGTCGTTATGAGGGCAAAGATTAGAAGTGTAGCCAGCCAACTGAGTGTTAACCCTCTTAATATGTATCGGTCTAAAATCTTCATCTCTTGTTTATAAACGTCTGTTGAGGATAGGAATCATTTCCTTTGCCCACTCTTTAAAGTCTCCAGCGACGATATGTTCACGAATTCTCCGCATTAAGTCCATGTAGAAATATATGTTGTGAACGGTAGCGATCATAAACCCAAGGATTTCATTTGTTTTAAGCAAGTGTCTCAGAAACGCCTTAGTATATGTCCTCGAACCCTCCCAAGGACCCTCTTCATCAATAGGCGAGAAATCATATTTCCATTTTGAGTTGTGGATGTATATTGTTCCCTTCCAGGTATATAACAGTCCACGCCGTCCGTTCCTTGTAGGAATAACACAATCAAAAGTGTCAATGCCATACATAACGCATTGAAGGACGTTGGCGGGTGTTCCGACGCCAAGCAGGTGCTTCGGCTTGTCTTCTGGAAGCAGGTCAGTGGACAGGTCAGTCATTGCATACATGTCTTCTTCTGGTTCACCAACCGAAAGCCCACCTATTGCAAATCCTGAAAACTCAAAACCCATGTTAAGGATTTCTTTTATGGCTCTCTCCCTTAGTTCCGGGTATACACCTCCCTGCAAAACTGCATAGAAGCCTTGATTATAGCCATATAGCGGGGAAGTTTTTTCAACGTGTTCAATGGCTCGTAGTAACCATTTGTAAGTCAATTCAACAGCCGATTCCACTTCTGCAACGGTTGCCGGATAGGGTGGACACACGTCCAAAGGAACCATTATGTCTGAGCCCAGGACCCGTTGCGCATCTATAACAACTTCTGGCGAAAAGAAGTGATAAGAACCATCATAGGGCGATTGGAACCTAACTCCCTCTTCTGTGACCTTTCGGTTTTTTAATGAAAAAACCTGATAGCCGCCACTGTCAGTCATAATAGGTAAATCCCAAGAGGCGAATTTGTGTAATCCACCGGCTTGTTGAATAACTTCCAATCCAGGCTTCAGATAGAGATGAAATGTGTTTGATAGGATCATTTGCACACCTGCACTAGTTAAATCGTCTTTAAATATTGCCTTCACGGCTCCTAATGTGCCAACCGGGCAGAATGCAGGGGTTTGGACCTCTCCGTGTGGTGTAATTAGCTTGCCAACTCGTGCCTTGGTCCCTGGGTCCCTCTCAAGTTCTTTCCATTTGATAGCATCTTTCACTTGACCCATGGTCTAAAACTGATAATAAGGGGACAAAAACAGATATGTTAAAACTCCTGTTACAGTAGCATACAGCCATATAGGGAACGTAAACTTTGCTATTTTTCTGTGTTGGTCAAATTTTTCTTCAAAACCAAGCCAGAAAGTTAGTATAGCTAATGGCAGTGTAATAATTGCAGCAATTATATGGGTTATCAGGATAGAATAATACACATACTTTACAAGTTGAGGACCTCCGAACGTTGTTGGAGGAACATTAACGTGGTATATGCTATAAAGAACAAAGAAAACCATAGTGCAAGCTGCTGCAAGCAACATAAAAATTTTGTGTAAGGTGATTTTATATCTCTTGATAGAAAAAAAGCCTGCTAAAAGAAAAAGAGTGGTAAGAGTGTTAATAGTAGCATTATATTGTGGAATGCGTTTCATCCATTGCGGAATGTTTTTTCCAGTTCCTTCATAAAAGTAAATTATAAACACAATTGAAGAAAAAGCCAGACTTATTAGTA
>JAJRPU010000003.1 GCA_024280615.1 Bacteroidota bacterium
CATACTGGTATACAGTTAGTTTGTCCTAAATTTAGGGTCTGCTTTTCATTTATGCAGAATTACCCTGTGTTACAAAGGTAGATAAAAATTTTTTATCAGTGTCAAAATTACAAAAAAAATTTCATAACGCAAAATGCCCCTATTTTTACTGAAAAACGTTGATATTGCTGGATTTTCTACTTGCCATATTGCGTAACTTAGGTAAAACACATTTTTTACCATATCAAACACTTTCCAATTGTCTGACTAACAAACTAAATTCCACGAGAGGGTTCACGTGACGGACGAGAATATTGTAGATAGCGTTTAGTAAGGGCATTTTGTTAAGTAAATTGTTATTGATAGCCTTTTTATACACTCCTTCAATTGCAAATACTCCCTCTGGAATCATACCAAGTTCTGTGATGGCAGTTCTGGGAAGGTAGCCCCTGCCTATCATCACTCCAAATGTTCTGTTTCGACTGTGTTGTGAATATGCTGTTACGAGCAGGTCGCCTAAATATGCCGATTCAAGTATGTTTCTGTTGGCTGGTGCCACTACAGACAGGAACTGTTGCATTTCCTGCATTGCTTGGGAAACGAGTATTGCCACGAGGTTGTCGCCCAGTGCAAGCCCATTGGCTATACCAGCCCCTATCGCATAGACATTCTTAAGAACCCCTGCCCATTCCACGCCATACGGGTCGTTGTTTTTGAATATGTGGAACCACGAAGTTGAGAAGACCTCCTTCCAGAAATCAATCTGACTAGCTGATTCGCTTGCCATAGTCAGGAAAGATTGCTTCCTCATTGCCACTTCTTCAGCATGTGTCGGTCCACCAAAGACAGTGAGCAACCCACTGTGATAGCCCTGTTCTTTAAGGAATGAAGCAGGTGGCAACTGACCTTTCACAAGCCCTTTTATCGCTGAGGCAACAGACCCCTTGAAGTTCTCTTTTATCTCAACGAGTATATCATGGACGAATGCTGCGGGAACCACTACTACTATAGCCTTTGAATGGGAAAGGACCCTGTTCAGGTCTGTGGAAACATGTAAGTTGCTGATGGAAAGTTCTAACCAAGATAGATAATCTGGATTGTGCCCTTTCTCTTTAATTATATGTGCTTGCTCCGGTCTCCTGACCCACCACCATAACCGATGTCCATTGTGGAGAACCAAATAAGCCAGTGCCGTAGCCCACGAACCCCCGCCTATAATACCTATATCATACATACTCTTGCTGTCGGACATATTTAATAACTTTTTCTAATTCTTTTTGTGACCCGATGAGTTTTTCAAGCCCTTCTTGAAGCCTAAAAATTCCATCAAGGTTAATGTGTTCATCATCTGAATGAGCCACAGAGAGGTCTCCTGCTCCCACAACGATAGCCCAACCGCCCCTTTCTATAATGTTTACTGCATCTGTCCAACTGGGATAGAGCAATGGGTTTGTTGGCAAGCCTGCCCCAGCCCAGTTTTCAAGAAACCAATTCCAACGTTGGTCCCTAGGGATACTTACGGGGTCAGCACTTTCCTTGAGTTTTAATTCTCCGCCTATTTCTACAACTCTGTTTCGTAAAATATCATAAATTTCTGAAGCGGTTTCTTCAGGAAAAACTCTTATGTCCAATCCAATGACTATGTTACTGGGAATTGAAAGCATCTCACTGCCTGCAAAAACTTTATATACCGTTGTTCTGTGCAGTCCATATCCATTTTGTTCGGGAAACATTGTGTTTAAGCCATTGAGAAATTCCATCATTGAAGCAAAAGCCGAATTGTCGTGATTCAATGAACCATGTCCCCCTTTGCCATGAAATATGACTTCTGCTTCCACTGCCCCAACGTGCGTAATAACTGGTTGCAACCCAGTCGGCTCTAACACTACATAAACCTGTTCTGGGTCAATAGGCATTTGTTCTGAACCACTGCCCCCAACTTCTTCATCGCAGACAAAAATCACATTTACAGGCTCGGAAGTGTTTTTAATAGCGTGTAGTAAAGCGGCTAATTGTCCCTTGACGTCAACGGAACCTCTGCCATAAACCTTGCCATCTTTGAAAGTAGCCTTGTATTCCTTGGCAGGGACCGTATCGTAATGCACAACGATTGTTAGAGGCGAGGTTCCACGGCTGGCAACAATGTTCCAATATCTTCCTTCTGGTGTCAGATATTTGTTCCGTTCAACTTCTTGGATTTGGACTGTGAACCCGCAGGTCTCAAGCCATTTAACAAGGAACGGTATTAGACGCCATTCCTGACCTGTTGGAGTGGGTGTGTTAATCAGGTGTTCAAGGGTGCGTTTGATGTCCACTTTCCCCCGTTATTTATCTCCTTTGCGAGGGACGTCCGCCCGTTCAACTTTGAATTGTGGTGGATTGAATTTTCCTTGGTCAGTGGGTTCGTATTTGACTTCTTTTAACAGGATATGTTCAACTTCTCTAATGGCTTTCTGTAGTATAGCGAGTTCTTCAGGTGGTTGCCCAACAAAGTATATATATACCGCTTTATAATATTCCTCCAATGGATATGCGACAAGAGTTGCTGGAATGTCTGTAACGTTTGAAACGTATTGGTCTTGTAGCTTTTCCCAAGGAACTTCCTTTAGCAATTCATGTATTAGTTTGAGTTTTTCTTCTGTAATTTCCCCCACACCTAGTCCTTCAAAGTCCACATTTCGCTTGCCTTCAAATAAAACTTTTCCCTCGGGATAAATCCAAGCCTTATAAACAGGGCAGAACCCATAACATGGTCGTTTCTCAATATAGAAAAGAATTCTGTCTCCTTCTGTAACAGGGACTTTTTTAACGTTAAATCTGGGTTCATATTTCACTTCTTCGCGCTTTTTCTCTTCTTGTTTGTTATTGGGTTCCTGTTTGGGTTCTGGCTGTTGGGTTTGCTTTTTTTCTTTAGTAGTTTGTGTTGTTTGCGTAGTTTGTGTTTCTGTTTGTTCCTTTTCTTTCTTTTTACATTTTAGGTCACTGCTCACAAGGAACAATCCTGCAATGAAAATAGCCAGAATGGTTCTAATTGTATTCATGTCATCTTCTTTTTCTGCGTTTTTTAGCCTCTTTTTGCATTTGTCTCATTTTCTCAAGTCGTGCTTCAAAGATACTCTTTTTTCCTTTTCTGGAACGTTTTCGCTGCTCAATTTCTTTCCTTATTTTTTCTTCGTCAACAAAAAATTTCTTTATTAGCCATGCTTGAAAGAGGCTCAACAGGTTATATAGCAAGTAGTAGAACGTAAGTGCCGCAGGCATATTATTAAAGAATCCTAATAACAGGATGGGCATTAGATACTGCATCCATTTAGTTGCTGGATTGGTCTGTGTGGTTGGTGTCTGGCTGAACACTTTTGTATAGAGCACGCTGGAAATAGCCATTAGAAGGGCAAGCAGGCTGACATGGTCGCCATAAAATGGGATTTTAAAGGGAAGGGTCGCGATGACGTCATAGGAAGAGAAATCTTTAATCCACAGGAATCCCTTTTGTCTCAGGTCAATAGACGAGATAACGAAGTTATACATAGCGATGAGTATGGGTAGTTGCAGAAGCATTGGCAAGCATCCTCCAAAGGGATTAACTCCTGTTTGTTGGTATAGTTTTAATTGTTCCATACTGAGTTTCTGCGGGTCATCCTTATATTTCTTTGTGAGGGCTTCCAGTTCGGGCTTCAAAACATTGAGTTTAGCCATTGCCACATAGGACTTATAAGTTAGTGGCGAAACCAATAATTTGATTAACAACGTGAGCAAGACAAGGGCTATAACAACATTTCCTGTAATAGACACAAAAAATTCAAATGCAGGAATAATAATGAATTTGTTTATCCATCGGAAAATAGCCCAACCGAGAGGGATAACTTCCTCCAGACCAATTCCCAAACTCTTAAGTGTTTTATAGTCGTTTGGTCCGAAATAAAAGTAGAAGTGTTTTTCTACCTGTGGTGCTTGGTCAATGGGCACAGTCAGATTAGCAGAGGCATATTTAAGGAAGATAGTGTCTTGGTCATTTGTCGGACCAATGCTTAGCCTTCCAGAGGTGAAGCCCTCTTCAGAGACCAATACTGAGGTGAAGAACTGTTGTTTGAAAGCGACCCATTCAATGGTTAGGGTTATTTCTTCTTTTTCTGGCTCATTGCCGGTTATGTAGTCCACTTCCTCATCGTCATATAGCCTGTAATACAGTTCTGTGTATCGTTTTTCAAGGTCAGAGTTTTTTTCTTGACGTTTGATGAGTGCTTCCCAGACAGTGTTTATGTATGCCGATGGTGGTATTTCAGCGGGATTCACGTTGACCCATACGGCTTTATAATGTAGAACATAAGGCTGTTTGGAATCAAACCAGTAGATATGCTGATAGGCTGCTTTACTATCCAGTGGTAACGTGAAAATAAACAGACTATCCTTTTGTTCAAAGAAGAAATTATGTTCAATTGTTTTAATTAACCTGCCGCCATAATCAAACTCAACGGATAGTGCAGAAGCCTTATCGGTCAATAGTTCCACTGTGTCGCCCCATGCAGTCTTATAATTTTTGAGAAGTATTCTCGCAGGGCGTCCCCCTTTACTGCTAAACTCAACAATTAGTTCCTGATTGGAAAACCTATATCTTGTCTCTTTTATTGGTTCCTCAAGTATTGCGAGTGTCTGCTCTGTGGTGGTTGCTGTATCAATATGGGTTTGCTGTGTGGGTGCTTGAGTGGAATGCTTGTTAGAAGCCGTGGTGTCTGTTTGAGTCTGCTGGATAGTGTCAGTGTATTGAACTGTTTGTTGCGGCACTTGAGACCCCACAAACCATAGGTATAGAAAGGTCAGTGCTGAAATGACCACTAAGGCGATAGCCATCCGTTTAATGTCCTGCTGTTCCATAATGCAAAACTATTAAACTATCTCAGTCTGATGTTCCCTTCGTCGGAAAATGGGAATTTGAGAGTTCCTGAATATCCAGCAAAATCAGGCACTTCAACAATAAAAGTTCCTGTGAAGACATACCTCAATTGTCGCTGGTTGATCAGGGCAAGGGCTGCTTCCCCCAGTTCCCCAAGGTCAATGTCCAGTTCCACTGGAATCTCTTCTGTTTCATCAGGTGACACTTCAATATTTGTTCTTACAAACACTTCAACAGGCATTAAATAGCCAATTTGAAAAGCGTATTTCAACCGTTTGATTACGAAAGTGAACGTGTTTGTATTGGTTATTTTAAGGGTTGTTCTTAATCGGATGTTTTGTATAGTTGCTGAGATGACTTGAATATTTCCAACGTTTACTTTGGGAGTTTTAAGTAGGGGCAATCTTCCAGAGTGTGAGTATGGGAACGATAACTCTCCAATTTTCTCCACTAACACTTTGACTGTTCCCTCAAGGTCATAAGAGAAAGAATCCCTGCTCTCAAGGTTGCGAATGACTTTATATATGCTCTTCCAAGGCACTGCGAAAGGAACTTGGATTAGGGCTGCTGTGTCAGGACGAACCCTGACCTTCTCCAACTTGCCTTCAGTTACTTTAACTCCATCGGCAATGAATTGGTAAGTCAATTCCGGAATTTTAAGGGATAGTTGTGCGGGGTTAGAGACTTTGTAATACGCCCTGAAGTGAATGTTATCCACATTAACGCTGTCAAGTTTTATCTTATAGAATTTTACAGTGGGTTGTGCTTTTTGAAATATGGATTGAAAAATTTGGCATCCTCCCAATAGGCTCACCCCCATTATGATTATCGCTAAACCTTTCTTACCCATGCTCTTTTAAATTTTGTGTCAGTGTGAATACGGCGTCTGTGAGTGCTTGAACAGAGTGCCTACGTTGAACGGGAATGCTAAACCAATCTCCTTCCTCTAATTCTATTACTTCGTCAGGTAGAATAAATTTAATTTTCCCCGTTATGACGGTCAAAAATGTTCTCACTGCCGTTTTATGTTCCGGCAGCTCGGTTCCTTTCTTTAAAGCAATCACTTTAACTCTAATGCAATCGTTTACGTATAAAGTTGTAACAGCTGGTTTTTCCTCCGCTCGGGATATGAACTCTTTAAGATTAACTTTTTCCATCGTCGCATCCATTATCATTTATCAAAAGTAAGTCAAAACATTCTATTTTAGCCTGTGATATGACAACAGAACTGGAAAAGAGATTCACGGAACTGTATGCCGAGGCGTTTCCTCAACAGGCTTTGTCTCAAGGCTATTGGCAAGCAATAAATTATCGTATTATTCCAGACAAGGTGAGGTTTGATAAAGTTTTTAACTTCATTTCATGGGCTGAGTCGGTGCCTGTTGACCACAGTCTTGATTCGTTGATTATCAGGCATGAAGCTCAACTTCTTAAAGTGATTTGGAATAAATGGTGTCCATGGACCTATGACCCGTCTTATTTCAATTTTGCTGATGGACTCTCTTGGTTCCTCATTCATTCCCCTCACTTTCCAGAGGAAAAACTGTCCCTGGCTGTAAATTACATAAAACAAATTCCTGATTACATAAAAGCAATTAAAGATAATCTTAAATCTCCCACAAAGGAACACTTACAACTCGCTATTGAACAAAACATTGGTGCTGTAAGATTCATAGAATCATTGCTCAATTCTGTGTTTAAGAATGTTTCCAGAGAACATGAATTCTTTAGCGTTTGGGAACAAGTAAGTGAATCGGTGCTTCAGTTTATTGATTGGATGCACAGGTTGTTAAAAAGTTCTCAGGAATTCAAGTCATGTAGAGTTTCGGAAGACGTTTATTATTCATTGTGGCAGTATGAGGTTTTTAAGGACATAACTCCAGATGAAGCATATAGGCAGGCAAAGGAATTTATAAGTCAAAGGCGCGAACAAATCAGAGAAAAACTATCTCAAATATCAAGGCATTTTGTTTCTGACGATGAAGTTGGGAAATTGCTTCAAGAATATAGTCAAAAGCACATTATATCTGCTGAATCATGGCTTCCTACCCTCAAAACTCAATTAGAAGAGTTGAGGACATTTGTGGAAACAAAAGGGTTTGTTGACCTTGATGGATTGCCATCTCTTGTGGTGAGACCAACTCCTGAATATATGCGTGGCAGTGGTGCCGGGGCTTCCATAACTGCCCCAGGACCCTTTGACCCCAATCCCGTGTTTTACTACAACGTTGATCCAATTGAAACCTATCCAGATGATTTAAGAGAATCAATTTTGCGAGAATATAATCTCAAAACTCTTTACATTTTAAATGCCCACGAGGCTTATCCGGGACACTATGTTCAACTGGCTTATGCTCTTAAGTATGCGGGAATCATTCCTAACGTGCTTGGTAATACTGGCTTTATAGAAGGTTGGGCTGTCTTTAGCGAGAAGTTATTATTAGACAACGGTTTCCATGAAGATGATTTGTTGTTACGGGCATTCCACGATAAATGGCTTATAAGGGTTGCTGCCAACACAGTGGTGGATTTTGAAACACATGTCAAAGGTTCTGACACAAGGTCAATTATTGACTTTCTTGTTAACACATGTTTTCAAG
>JAJRPU010000050.1 GCA_024280615.1 Bacteroidota bacterium
GGTTTTAAGAGTTTGTAGGAACTTTGCTCCAGTTGCACCATCTATAACCCTATGGTCGCAAGACATAGTCATAGACATTTTGCTAACTACCTTAAATGAACCGTCTTCTTCAACTTCAACCTCTTGGCGTGTTCTACCTACAGCTAAGATGGCTGCTTCCGGTGGATTAATAATAGCGGTGAATTGGTCTATACCAAACATTCCAAGATTTGATATGGTAAATGTGCTACCTTGCAGTTCTTCTGGTTTCAATTTTTTATCCCTTGCTTTCTGAGCCAATTCCCGTAATTCCTTAGATATTTGGGTTAGTGATTTATGATTTGCAAACCGTATAACAGGCACCACTAAACCATCATCTACTGCCACTGCCACTCCAATGTGAACGTGTTTATAATATCTAATTTTATCTCCGAGCCAAGAGGCATTTATTTCTGGATGTTTAGTTAGTGCGATGCTACATAGTTTAACTAAGATGTCTGTTACTGAAACTTTTTCGTCAAAAATTTCTTTTATGTCTTGCTTTAGTTTTAATAGGGCATCTGTATAGACGTTTACTGTTAAGTAATAGTGGGGTGCTGAGAATTTGCTTTCGCTCAATCGTTTGGCAATCGTTAATCTCATTGAACTCACAGGTCTGTCCTCATAAGACTCTTCAAATGAGAGGGCGGGTGTTATTATTTCTTTTGTTCTTTCTATGTATTCTAATACGTCTCTTTTAATTATTCTTCCTTCTGGTCCTGTTCCCTTTATCTTGGATAAATCAACTCCGAATTCTGCAGCCAGACGTTTAGCCAGTGGGGACGCCTTGATTCTTTCTTCTTGGACGAATGGCTTTTCTTCCTCGGACTTCTCTTCCACAATAGAGGGCTGTTCGGAGGATACTTGTTGGGGAGACGTTACTGCAGATGAGGGAGTTACTTCTTCCACTTGTTGTTGTGTTTGATTAATGAGGTCAGAGATATCTTCTCCTTCCTGGCCGATGATGGCAAGGGGGGCATCGACGGGTGCTGATTCTCCTTCGTTAACAAAAATATGCAGTAAAATGCCTTCATATGGACTTTCAAATTCCATCGTTGCCTTATCAGTCTCTATCTCCACAAGTAAGTCCCCCACATTTACCTTATCCCCGACTTTTTTATGCCAAGCTACTACTGTTCCTACTTCCATGGTGTCCGAGAGCCTTGGCATTTTTAACAGCTCTGCCATATTATTATCCTAATTTGACTCAAAGTTAAGCAACTATAATGTTTATATAGATAACTTGCTCATTGCCCTTCACTATGCTGTAATTTTCTCTTTCCTTTTCTATATATGTAAAAAGCCCATACACTAAAAGCGAGGAACACTAACATCCCTGTAATGATAGCGTTAATATTACACTTTCGGCTATACCTCTTAGCTTTCTGAATTGCTACTTCTTTCTTTTCTTGGATTCTGATATTTTCTTGAAATAGAGAAGATGCAAGATTGATAATTTCTATTTCTAATGAATCATAATATAAGAGGAGGGCATAGCATAGGTCAAGTGCCACGTCATATTCTTTTGCTCCCCGTGCTGCATATACCAGCTGCTCTGGCACATCTGGCATAAGCAATTTTTGGTTTAACCCAAATTTCGGTGCATCGTCAAATATTTCTAACATTTCTTTAAATGCTTGAATTGTATCACCTCGTTGCAATTTCAAGATAGCTAACCTATATTTATCATAGTAAGCAGTTAGTAGATTTCCAGTTTCGTTCGCTAATTCTAATGATTTCTGTATATATAATTCAGCACTGTCCCAATAAACCTTTGCTAAATTAAGGTCTTGCTTACTAATAGCTGAATCAGCTAAATCCAAATAAGTATCGGCAATGTTTCCATAGATAATTGAAAGCGTCTTTTTTGTTGCTTTGTCTAACTTTCCTTGTAAAAGGAACCGTTCCGCCTTTTTTAATGTCTCTATATTCCTTTCTAAGGAAGCTATTGTGCTAACGGTCTTTGTTCCAACTCCTATAGCATTGTATATAAAGCCCACTAATGGATAATATTTTGGTGATGGAATGTATGGCAAGAAAGTTTCAATCTCTTGTTCGGCTTTATTTATGATTTTTTCATTATACATAAAAACTCCCAGTTTTGCCATATTGTATAAAGTAAGCAAATATGTGAATGTATCTTGAATACCTGTTGATGAAATCGCTTGTTTTAATCTTTCATTAATCAGATATGCTTTTAGCAGTTTATCATCAACCATATAGGCTTGTATAATAGCTTTCATTAATTCAATACATTGTTGGGTGAGTTGATTATCACAAGTGCTAAGAAACTTTTCTGCTGTTGCAAAAGCGTGTTGTTTAACAGAGTCGTCAATAAATGCAGGTGAAAAACTATAAATATATAAGTCAATTAGTGTTTCTTTGAAAATGGCATCCTGTATGTTTTTATACCTTCCCATGGACCTATCTAATTGGATTTGTTTTTTGACTCTTTTTAAATAGCTAACATATCCTGTGTCTCCGCGAGCAGCATAAAAAGCTTCTAATGTCCCTACTCCTTCAAGTAGTTGTCCTGTATTGCTTGCAACGGTCATTTGCATCGCAATAACAAAACAACTTAACAAAAAAACCGTTAACTTGATAAGTTTTTTACTCATTAACTATGTTTTTAATGTCTCCCAGAACTGATTGAATGAATTGGGCGTATTCCTCAAGATTCTTTTGCAACTCAATATTTTCAATAAATGTTGTTATTGTTGTGAGAAGAATTGCTTGTTCGGTATTTAATCCGTATTTGTCTTTCAAGTTTTTTATTTCTTGTTTTATTTTTTGTGATACTTCTTGTATTTGAGGAACCATTTGTGGTGGTACCTGAACATCTACGGAAAGCCCCTCAACTTCAACGGTTACTCTAACCAACTCTTTCTTATCCTTCTTCATTGTTTTTAGAGATTTGATTTAGGAAGATTTTTCGCACTTCTTTGATTATGCTAATATACGAATTTATTTTGACAATTAACTCCTTTTTCTGGTTATTGCTGAGTCTTTTTCCCATTGCCACAAGCCACAGGTCCCTATCCAACTCTTTAACTCTTTTTTGCAGATATTTAAAGTCTTCATAATTCTCTATTAGTTGTGACCTGATGGTCTCCCATTCTGATTTAAATAGTTGCAGTTTTTTAGTGTAGTCCTCTGGTTTCATCCTCTCATTGTTCCTCTGTATGATTTAACAACAAGATTAGTTACACAGTTTTTCAGCTTATCAACTTGTTCTTGCCTATGGGCTCCAATCCGTATGGTGTAGGAAACATAACCTTCTCCAATGTTTTTTCCTTTATAAACATCAATCAGGCTGAGATAGAAGTGTTGTGCGTCAAGGCATGAGTAAAGAAGGTCCTTATAGAACTTGCCAAAGGGAATGCTTTCTGAGAGGATGAAAGAAATGTCACTCCAGATAATTTTAGCAGTGTCAATCTCACCAATTGAGACTTGGGTCTGCTTTACATTAAAGTGTTTCCAAAGAGGTTCAATATATATTTCTCCATAGAAGACATGTTCCCGAATGCCAAATTCCTTTCTTATTCGGTAAGGCACTGCCCCTACTGTAGCAATTGGCTTTCCATCAATAATTAATTGTTTTCCACATTCAAGCCAGGGAACATCCTTTTCCTCCCAATGTCCAAGCAAACCTTGACTTATCATAAACTTTTCTATGTGTGCTGAAATTTTCCAATAATCGCTGCTTTCAAACGGGTTCTTCCAGTGTTTCATTGGTTCTACTTGATGGCTGATAAGGGAACATACCCATTGTTCGTGGAAGCTGTCTTCATTGGAATCCTTCCAGTAAACTTTACCAACCTCAACATACTGATTAACTTTCACATTGTTTGACCTGTTTCTGCCAACGACCTCCAAAAGGGAAAACAACATTGTGGGACGCAGTACATTTCTGGAACCTATTGTTGAAGACAACACTTCAATTATTGATTTAGAGTCAAAGTAATCCAAAAGCCACTTCTTCTCTATAAATGATAAAGTTTGGACTTCGCAAAAGCCAGAAGCAACAAAATGTTTAACAATATGATGTCTATACTCAAAAAATTGTTCGTCTTCTAAAGAATCAACTAGTTGAATGTTCATATTCTGAGGGACTCTTACGTTGTTCATTCCATAAAGCCTAACTATTTCCTCAATAAGGTCTGCTTGCCTTCTAACATCATATTTATATTGTGGCACTTGGCAATGGAACCCTTCGTCCCCTACATCAACTTCAATATCCATCAGTTCAAGCAATCTTTTGGCTTCATCCCTACTTACAAATCCGCCTGTTATTCTATCCATATATTCAAAAGACAAGAAAATCTGAACTGGACGCTTGGGTTTTGGATATATGTCTTTTATTTCTGAAACACTTTCATATTCCGAAAGGACTTTTAAGAATCGTTGTGCTGCAAATTCAGTGATGGATATGTCGGCTCCGCGCTCAAACCGGTATGCCGCGTCTGTATTTAAGCCAAGTTTTCTTCTCGTTCTGCTGATGAGTTCTGGTTTGAACCATGCACTTTCAAGGATGATGTCTGTGGTGTCCCGGCTAACTCCTGTGTCAATGGCTCCAATGATTCCAGCCAATGCCAGAACACGCTTTCCATCTGCAATAACAAGGTCTTCCTCTGACAGCGTGTAAACATTGTCGTTCAGAGCTCTGAAAGATTCTCCTGGGAAGGCTTTCCTAACTTTTATAACATCATCGTTAATTTCTTTTCTGTCAAAGGTGTGTAGAGGGTGTCCGATTTCAAGCATCACGTAGTTGGCAGCATCAACCACATTGTTGATGATATTAAAATCTAAGAGTCTCAGTTTTCGCTGAATATTAAATGATGAGGGCTTAACGGAAATGCCTTTTATTTCAAGGGCTGTATACCTCGGGCAACCTTCTGTATCTTCAATCTCAATCTGAACTGATATTGAGTTTTGTCCCACATTGCCTATTTCGGGCAAGATAATTTCAGCATCCATGTCTTTGTGGTACCTAAGCCATGCTCTTAATTCCCTTGCTATTCCAAGATGGGAAAGGGCATCTCCTCTATTGGGGGTTACTTCAAGGTCAATAATTGAATCCTGTTGCCATGCTCTAATTAGTTCAGTCAGACTTAGTCCCGTTTCTAATTCATCTGGCAGAATCCATATTCCACTGTGGTCATCACTAATGCCTACTTCTCGTTCCGAAAGCAATACAGCCTCTGAGACTACTCCTCTAATAGTTCGTTGTTCGGCATTAACAAAATGTCCGTTTTTGTCAAGGAATGAACTGCCGGGCAGTGCAACAGCAACTTTAACGCCTTCTCTGACATTAGGTGCTCCGCTGACAGCTGTAAAGGTTGAATAGTTTATCTCAATTCTGGCTACTTTAAGTTTCTCTGTGAGTTGTTCAACGCTAACAATCTTTCCAACAAGTATTTTATCTCCCAGAGTAAAAGAGGGCTGGGTTATACCTGCCACTTCAACACCTTGTTCATTAAGTGCTTCAGCGGCTTCTTCAACGGATACCTCTTCAAGGGCTGGCAATAACTCTTTAAGCCAACTCCATAAAACTTTCATAATGCCTCCCGTTATGCAAACAGTTACCTATCCCAGAACTTTCTTTACTGTAATGCCTATGTGAGCAGGATTCTCTACGACATGGACTCCACAAGATCTCAAAAATTCCATTTTAGCCTGAGCAGTGTCTAGCTTGCCCCCTATAATTGCTCCAGCGTGCCCCATACGTTTACCTTTTGGTGCTGTGGCACCTGCTATAAATGCTACCACTGGCTTCTTGGCATTTTTCTTAATCCATTCTCCGGCTTCTATCTCTCCTTGCCCGCCTATCTCTCCAATCATCACAATAACTTCAGTGTCTGGGTCCTCATTGAACATTTCAATTACCTCAACCATTCTTGTCCCAATGATTGGGTCTCCTCCTATACCCACACAGGTGGATTGCCCAAGCCCCTGTTCACCAACTTGATGAACCGCTTCATAAGTAAGTGTTCCCGACCTTGACACTATGCCCACTGACCCCGGCTTGTGGATGAACCCGGGCATTATGCCTGCCTTTGCCTGACCGGGTGTAATAACTCCTGGGCAATTGGGACCGATGAGCCTTGCCCCTTTTTCCCTTACAAATTTCTTTGCCTTAACCATATCTTGCACTGGAATTCCTTCTGTAATGGCAATAATTAGTTTGATTCCGGCTTCTGCCGCTTCCATAATTGCGTCTGCTGCAAATGGTGGAGGAACAAATATTACTGATGTGTCTGCTCCAGTCTCCTCAACTGCTTCCCGAACAGTGTTGAACACTGGTTTGTTAAGGTGTGTGGTGCCTCCTTTACCAGGTGTAACACCGCCAGCTATATTAGTTCCATATTCAATCATTTGCTGGGAATGGAATGTTCCTTCTTTTCCTGTGAAACCCTGAACAATTACCTTGCTCTCCTTAGTCAGTAATATTGCCATAAGACTTGTTATTTATTTAATGCAAACATAAGCAAAGCAAAGGAAAAAAGTATGATTCTCTGCAAAAGACAATCTTTTAGTTCGCTTCAATAGGGAAAAGATATGAGTCACAGACATCTGACCTTCCCTGATTACCAGAAAATGACGAATCAATATATGTGTAGTTAATATAGACCTGACCGGTTTGTTTATCTATCTTTCCTGTTCCGTTGGTCAGGTATAATTTGTTGTCACAGAAAACCTGTTCTCCATCAAGTTTTATAATAGAGGCATTTTGTTCCAGAACAAATCGTGCCACTATGGAAGAGAAGTTGCAAGTGAACCCACCGAAACCATCTATATAGACTATAACAGGATTATCCTTATCTGCTGCAATATATGCTCTTTCTATGGTTACTGTGTCTGCCAGTTGGCACACTGCATAACCCCTGTAAAGACCTTCAAGCCTTTTGTTTATAGGTGTTTCGCAAGAAGGTCCTTCCCAACCCTCATCACATTCGCAGGCAGTACCGTTTATTTGTCCGTTCACGCATCTGAGTTCACAGTTGGTGCCTCCGTAGTTAGCGAAACACTGACATGTTCCATCAACACAGATTCCATTGAAGCACATTACTGTGGCACAGGGGTCCTGCTTACATTGCCAAAACGAAGCAGTTAATCCCAGTGCAACGAGCAGACCAAATAATCCAAACCCGGTGAACAATCTCCATATCCTCATTGCTTATTGATTTTGGTTATTGTTTTGAGTGTTTGTAGGCGTTTTTTCACTTTTCGTTTCTCCAAGCTCGTCAAAAATTTCGTCTTGGTAATTAATGTTAACTTTCCCGATTATCACGAATTCTGTTCGGCGGTTCTTTGCCCTCCCTTCCTCGGTGTCATTAGATGCAATAGGGAACTTCTCTCCATAGCCTTTTGCAATTAATCTATCTGGACTTATCCCCTTGCTGACTAAGTATCTAACTACTGACTCTGCTCGTTTTTGGGACAATGTTAAATTATATTCATCCGAGCCTCTTGAGTCAGTGTGTGACCTGATTTCTACTTTCAATTCAGGATTTTCTTTTAGAAGCATAGCTAGGGAATCAAGGACTGGGAAGGACTCTGGTTTCAGGTCCCACTTGTCAAAATCGTAATAGATGTTGCGAAGGGTATATGGTTTATTAAGAATCAACTTCTTAAGTGGAATTGCGACTACAAAGGTGTCCCTTAGCTTCTTGGTTGTTGTAGATAGCCACTGTGATTGCTTGAAGTATCCGTTTCGTTCCGCTGTGAACTTGTATTGCTGATTGGGAAAAACTTTATAGAAAATAGGTTCTGCTGAATCTGTTTTAAGGGTTTTTATTTGTGCCATTCTTCCAGTTATGGAATCCATTAGCCATACGTATATAGTTACGCTATCAAGAGGTCTTTCCAAACTATCTTCTTCATCATAGGCGTAAATCTCAGCTATGAGTTCAGGTTTGGCTTCAAACTCAAAATACCATATATCATCACAACAGGTTGGATTCTTGAGGGCGTAGACGCCTACTCGGTTGGACACGAAATACCCACTGTATCTATTGGGATTAAGTATGAAGTATAGTTCGTCTGTGCTGGTGTTGATAGGATAGCCCAGATTCTGTGGCTGAGCCCATTTGTTTGCTGCTCCCTTGGCTTTGAATATGTCCAGCCCACCCATTCCCGGATGTCCATTGGAAGCAAAATATAGGGTTTGTGTTTCTTGGTCATACCAAGGTGTCATTTCATCTCCTGGGGTATTGATTGTTTTGCCAAGATTTTTTGGTCTAGACCATGTTCCACCAAGGTTGTATACATACCAGATGTCCAGACCGCCCCTGTGCCCTTGTTCTGGACGGTCAGAAACGAAGTACAGAACTTCTATTTTCTTGGAACCTTTCTGCAGGATTCCCACTGCTGGCTGTGTAGTAGTGTAAATGGGGTGATTGACGGGTTCTGGCAGGCGTGTTGGATATTGCCACATATTATCTTTAAACTCGCTCATATAAATATCACACTTATAGTATCCTGTGTCTGTGGAAGTGCATTTAGTAAAGTAGAATCTGGTTTTATCTGGATTGAATACTCCGTTTGCAGTGTGTTCACTTCCAGAGTTCCACGGACCATCCCATTCACCATCAAAGGTCCACTGTTGGTTTTCCTTATGTGCCTTGTAAAACCTAATCCTGTAGTATTGTTCTATTTTCTTAGTTTGTCCTTTTTTAGTAACGATAAGTGAATCGGCTCTCATTGATGCAAAGACCAACTCGGTGTCAGAAAGGGGAAGAGGGGACATTTCGGTATATGCACTATTAACTGCTGAATCAAGGTGTATTATTTGTACTTTTAGGGGTTTTTTCTGGGCTTGAAGGGCAAAAGCAATTGTTTTGAGATCTGCATCTATTTGTTTTTTTAGCAGATTGTATCGCTTATAATTTTTGGTTTTTAGATAATTAAGGTGTTTAGTTTTAAATTCATTTAGAGCTCTTTTGGCTTGCATATATTTTGCTTGATAAATAAGCATAAGGGCATAATAGTACGATGCATCTGGATAATCTTGAGGGGCTGTTTCCTTAACGTATTTGAACCATTTAGCTGCTTTTTCATAGTCACGAGATTTATAAAGAGCCATTGCAAGTTTATAAGCCACATCTACCCGAGTGGGGTCCCTGCTCAAAGCCTTTTCGTAAAGTTCAGAGGCAAGGTAATAGTCTCCTCTTCTAAAATATAGGTCTCCGTATTTAGCGAATTGCTTAGGCGGAATTTTCTTTATTAGTTCTTCGTCAATGTTTAACACTGAGGTTTGAGCGATGGCATTAAAACCCAATGTAATGAACAGCATTGTTAAAAAGACAAAAGTTTTTTTCCACATGATTGGTCTATTTATGAGCATCCTTATTTGCAAAAATAATGCCATACGAATTAACAATTGTATACTTATATTCGTGGACACGGTACAGTCTGGATTAACACTGATAATCTATAGCATTGTATGGTATATCTGACAATGAATTCAATGCCGCCCCATCCTCTGGATGCTACGGAAATATTGCTAAGTGGACCTATGTTAAAGTCCGATGCAATTCCAAAGGAAAGGGGACCCAGACCCAGTCCGACGCTGGCAGCAATAGCATCCCCATATCTGTAGAATAGGCTTCCACTGAGGAAATTCTCATCACTCAGTTCGTACTCAACGGTGACGCCGGGTAGGATGTCCATCACCCTGGCTTGATACATAAAAACTAATGTGGGGATAAGCCTCCAATAGTCGGTCATAATCATTGAAACGCCACCGTGAAGGACATATCTGGAAGGATATCTATAAGGTTGTGTAGTTGTCAGAGAGAATTGTTCCTTGGGCTGGGTTAGGTGGAAATATGCTAATCCTGCGAAGTAGGACACATCTCTATTAATGCTTCCGTAAGCCAAAACTCCGATGTTGAAGTCTGGGTATCCGATGGATTGTTTTATAGATTCTCCTGTTGGGATGGCTGGATTAAAGCCTACATTCTCCACATATTGATTGGGAAAGTATAGGACGCCGTTGCCGATTTGCTTGTTTACATATCCTATTTGCAGTCCCACTGCTATTGTGTGGTCTCCAAGAGATTTGTGATATGCTCCACTGGCAATAGCCATATTTATGATGAAGGGAGCGTCCCCGGAACGGTCATTGACTATGAACAGTCCTGCCCCCAGGGCATCTCCCCTCGGAAGGGTCCCTTCAAGTAAGCGAGAATCGGCGTATACACCGAGTGTTTTGTAAGCCTCCATGACAGTGCTCCACTGAAGCCTGCCGAATGCTCCAACACGGTAGCATCCATTAAAGAACCCTGTCATTGCTGGGTTAAGCAAGAGGGGAACTCCATACATTTGGGTCATATGAACATCTTGTGCTGTTGCAGTTAGAGTTGCTATAGCAACCGCTAAAATGCTTACTTTTCTCATAATGCGAAGATTTTATCTGATGAGGGTTATGCTACCTTTAAGTACAAATGTTTCTCCATTTTGCATTCTGCCTTTAGCTATGTAAGCGTATGTGCCTGGGGGCTGGGGCTTCCCTTGATAGGTGCCATCCCATCCGATAGATGGGTCTGTTGTTTCAAAGACAACCTGTCCCCAGCGGTCAATAATCTTAAAATTGAGTTCATCAAAACCATACCCGTAAATGTAAAGGATGTCATTGACGCCGTCTCCATTGGGTGTGAAAGCCGTTGGCACATGCACTGGTGCAGTAACATAGACGGTTATAGTGTCGTAATCGCAACATTGGGCTTCGCTGTTGCAGGCTTTGACCACATAGGTTGTAGTGGAAACAGGTGATGCATTTGGCGTTAAGGTTGTTGGGTCATCAAGTCCCGTTTCTGGTTCCCACGACACTGAAGTGTAGGTTCCACTTATGAGTTGGACGTCTAATGGAATGGTCATTCCCGGAGCTATGTTTACATCCGGACCGGCTTCAATGTCTGGATACCCATATACCATAATGGTAACGTCTAAGGAATCTTTGCATCCATATTCAGTTTCGCCATAGACTGTGTATGTGGTTGTTTGATTAGGATAGGCATTTATTCTGGGTCTGTCATTATAGTCAATTCGGTAGTATGGTTCCCATTTGTAGTACTTAGCTCCGGAAGCTCGTAAAGCAATGGTGTCTCCTTGGCATATTATAGGATTTGCAGGCACCACTTTTAAATTCGGATTTGGTCTTGCATAAGCAGTTACTGTAAACGACCCTCTACATCCTCCGGAAATAGCAGTCACTGTATACTTGGTTGTTGTTTGTGGAGCTACAACTAATACATTACTGTCTGTGGGACCAATTACGCCCGTTGTAGGTGTCCATGAATAGGTCCAGGTTGGGTCATAGAATGCCACAAAGGTATCGGTCTCTCCGGGACACACATCCAATTCAAACGGTTCAACCACCACGTCAAACTCTCCTATAGTATCTATCCAGACGTATTTATACAGTGTATCACTGCGGCATGGTCCGGAATGCTTAATTACTTGCACCAGCCCCCATCCCATTGTATTACCCCATTGAATTTTAACTATTCTGTCCGAATCACTACCTAAAATTGTTCCTCCCGTTACGCTCCATTCAAAGTGTGTATATACAAGTGTTGTATCAGCAATGGTATATATGCTGGTGGAGTTGGTACACACTGTGTCCTTGCCAATTATTGAATCCGGAGGAAATTCAAATGGATAGACGAATATTGCGAAGGTGAAGGAATTTTCTTTAGATGGACAACTGTAGTCTCTAACACTGACATCAAAAGTGTAAGGGGTTGGTCTGTCTGTGCCCCGACATGGAACCCAGCAGAAATTAACTCTTACAGTGTCCCCTGAATAGTATTCTGAGTAGGTGTTTATAGGTTGTGGACCCGGGTCAAGGGTTGCTGGTGGAGAATAAAGGTTTGGGTTAAAAATAGGTGAGGGCCACACTCTTAATATAACAGAGTCTCCTTCTGGGTCAAAGGCAACTATTGGGAAACAGAGCGTATCTCCAACATAAGTAATCTGAGTCAAGTTAGAAAACACTCCTATTACATCGGTGTTCTGAGTAGTATCAATTGTTATTGTGGGTGGGTCTTGAGGTGGACAAGCATCCACCAACACCTCATAATCTCGCCTGGTATTACTCATAAGGACTCCATTGCGATATTCTTTTATGTCAACAGCCACAACATATTGGCCCGGGTTAGGGGAAAATAGTAGCGTGTTTCCTGTGGCTCCATTCATCTGGGCTAAGCCCAGCGGACCAAAGGGCTGCGTGGCATCATAGCCAGGATTATATTGTATACGTGGGAAAGGTAAAGAGAAAGTTGACACATCTGTCCAAGGGGTGTCCAATTTAAAGAAAAGGTTATCACCATCCGGCTCCACTGCTCCATTGGGAAAGCTAATTGTATCTCCTGCACAGAGCCACGGGGTAGCAGGCTGCACAAAGCACGGCGATGAATTCTCATAAAAAGTAGGGGGGATGTAGTTATAAAAAATAAACCCTTGGGACCCGGGACTGACTATGTTATCAATATCACCTGGTCTGCAACAAGTAGTATAACCAAGGAATTCAGAAACAACAATGTGGTAACCATTAATAGAGGGAGGGATCTCTATGGTTGCAGTGTAGCAACATCGTTCAACACTGGGTTTCTCCCATGAGAAATTACAAGTAGGTGGTAGGGGAGGTGCAGAAACAAAAACAGATTGTTTAGAAACTCCTGATGTTACAACAACTGGATAGCCCGGGACATCCTCCCTAACTTCAATAGTTAAATCAAAAGCATCGGGGCAGTCAATCCCCCCTGGGTCTCTATACATACATGCTTGAATTTGGTATCTTAAATATCCATTGCTTGGGTTATATCCTAAGAAGGTATAACATAGCTCTCCGCCCATGATATGACTTGCGAAAGAAGGCGTTATGCTGTTAAATAAAGCCAATAAAGATAAAAAGAGCATTAGCTTACCAGTTAAATCCCTGTTCCCCAAAATGAGTTTTCTCAAAATCATAACTTTTTTATTTAATTACTTGGATTTTTGTTTTTGCTATTATCTCTTGGTTAATGCGTCTCAGCTCAACTATGTAAGTTCCAGGAGGTAAGGAAATAGGCAAGCTGATTTTACCATTTGACGTAACGATTTTCTGATTAAACAAGGTTCTGCCCGTCAGGTCATTGATTATTACATCAACAATCTGGTTAGTTGCTGAAATTTCAATAAATAATGGTTCTCCTGGCAGTACGGGATTAGGAAATATTCGCATGCTTTGTGCAGGAATAGTTTGTGAATAGGTAAATGGGTCTTGTTCATAAACAGTGATTTGCTTAACGACTGTATCGCAGCATTGTGCACCACACACAATTAGTTCCACCTTATAGATTCCTGGGGTGTCCAATGTTCTCCGGAATAAAGGTTTGTTAGAAGTGAAACCATCTTCAAATTTCCACGTCCAAGAGGAGATAAACGGAGGTTGGGTCATATCGTAGAAAGTTATAGGGTTGTCAAGAATTGTAGCGGGCATGGGGTCAACACCGAAATCTCCCCTGGGCTTATTAATAATAACTTTTTTCTTAACTGTGTCTTTAAAGCCGTAGTCATTTTCTGCAATAAGTACCACCTCATAATATCCGTCTCTGTATGGGTTGTGTCCCGTAAAGAGAGAAGAAGGGAAGTCAATGTCTACTGAAACTGGGGACCTGGACTCTCCATAGAATTTATGATAAGTGTGGAAAGCGGTGTCATAAGAAAAGTCTTCAAAGAACCAATGTGCTCTATCTGCACAATAAGACTTGTTTATAAACAGGTACTCATCTTGACAAGTAGCTAAATCTGAAGCGAAGACACCCAGACCAAAGTCTGCCTTGGTTTCTGCATCTGACCACCAAATTGCTTTGAATCCTGCTGCTGTACATCCATCAGGACAAGCCGGATTAGCGAACAATATCTCTTTAACAACCATTTGCCCTGTTGGACAAGCGATAGGCTGTCCATTATTAGGCAATAGAGTTCCAGTAAAAGAATAATCAGGAGGTTGTGTAGTGTCTCCAGAGCAATATATATTCAGAAAGTCTTCTCCATCAACGAAATCAAATTCTAAAAATTGAATCCAGACAGTATCTGCATTTCTCGGTTGTATATGAACGCTACCTCTACCAAAGTTTAAGTAGTTTCCTGCTGGTCCTCCATCATCGTATAAAGTTCCACTGCACAGGTCTGTCCATTTAAAGGAAGAGGCAGACATTATGTAAGGACACTCTTCAGATACAACAATATAATTAGGTTTCACGATTGTATCACACCCCACCGGTCCACACACTGTTAATGTCACTGTATATGTTCCCGGGTTCAAATAGTAGTGTATTGGATTGGGAACAGAGGATGTTCTACCATCGCCGAAGTCCCAGTGCCATGACGTTATTGCATTTTCAGAGGAATCATAAAACACTACTACTGCAGGGAAGCAATCAAAGTATCTTTGCGGAGCGGCAAAATCAGCAACTGGAGGATATGGATTTTCAGTAAGAACCACGGTGTAGTCCTCTACCTGTCCTCGCAAGGGAATATAACATGCATTATCGTTATATTGAATATTTCCTGCCACGTCTGTTATAATTCTCATTCTGATGGGTGTGTCTCTAACAACTAAACCTCCTTTGACCCTCATTTGCAAGAAGTGGTCGCCGTTTTGGTTATCAGGATATCTGTAATCAACTTTTAAAGCCAGTTCATCTGAAGTGAAGCTTCCATCGTTGTTGTAGTCAATATAGATTCGCCAGTCTTGAGGAAATTCTGGATGTCCCCTCAGTCTTATGTTATGCCATTTTCCTTCCATTATATGCACTGAGTCAATGCAAGTAAAGTCCTGATACCCTTCATCACTGCAACCGGAAGTGACAAACAATGAATATAGTTCAACTTCATATATTCCGTAATCAAGGCAAGGGCTTTGAGCTGGTTGAGGTGTGCATATAGGTGCAGGGTCAGGAGCTGCTCCTAGGGATACTCTCACTGTCCTATATGCGGTATCAACACCATACGGATTGGAGACAATTAATCGGACGTTGTATGTACCGCTTGTAGTGTAAGTATGAAGTGGATTTTGTAGATTGCTTGTGTTTCCGTCGCCAAAGTCCCATTGCCAAGAAGTGGGGGCATATCTGGAACGGTCATAGAATTGAACTATTCCGTCACATGTTTCGTCTGGAACAGCAACAAAGTCTGCCACTGGCGGCACAGTGGGTGTGGTAATATATACAGCATAATCTTCATACTGACCATAGTCCACTGTATCACAGGGACCGGGAAAATCAGAAGGCCATGTTGAATTGTAAGCGGCAGCCATAACGCGCACTCTGACAACTGTGTTGGTAATCGCATTCAAAGGAACCCTGAAGGAATCAATGTGATTTTGGACCCCTATTGATTCCATTACTTTTTCTGTTGAGTCAAAAACGCCATCACTATTGAAATCTATCCATACTCTTACCATTTGTGTGGAAGTAGGGTCGGTCTGGATTCTTATGGTATATACACCTCCCAGATAGAGAGTATCCAGCAAATAGGGGTCGCAAGAGAAGTCAACATATCCTTCTGTGGCGGCATCGCTACTGGAGTTTGACACACCAAACTCTCCTGATAGTTCATATAGGAAAATTCCTTCGCCACAACAGGTTGCTCCAGTGCCTGGTATGCAGGCACTAACCGGTGAATAAATAGCAGGGACACTTTTAACTATTGTGTCACTACCCCATTGGTTTGACACGATAAGTTGAACAGTGTATATTCCCCCTGAAGCGTAGGTATGTGTGGGATTTTGTAGATTGCTTGTGTTTCCGTCGCCAAAGTCCCATTGCCAAGAAGTGGGATTATATAAGGATTGGTCTGTGAATTGAACCTGTCCATTACATAAGACATTAAATGTGAAGTCTGCTTGTGGTTTGGAAGATAGGAAAACTGAATAGTCCTCATATTGTCCTGAGTCAATAGGTGTTGTGCATGGTCCGATAGCTCCCCCTTGACCATCATAATAGGTTTTATTAATTCCCAAGACCCTTACTCTGACTACGGAATTTATAGCTATTGAGGAAGCCTGAGGAACAGAAAACTGTGCTTTTATTGTGTCAACTCCGAAGGTATCAACCACTAGTTCGGAAGGTGCAAATGTACCATCGTTGTTAAAGTCAATCCACAGTCTAACTACTTGAGTGTCAGTATTGCTAACAAGAGTTACAAATTGGTATGTCTTCCCAGCCAATATGGTGTCTCTGAGTAAGGCATTACAAGAGGAATCAAAGGAACCTTCCGCTTGAGCATATCCAGAAGAAAAGATAATACCCCTTTCTCCATCCAGCCTATACAATAATAAACCATCATTAGGTCCTGAGTTATTTGTTGATACAACGCACGCACTAGTGGGACATTGAGCATAAGCCATACTAAACAATAAGTCCACATACAAAATCAACAAAATTGCTATCCGCGACATTAGTCTCTAATTTACACCTTCATACAAAATTAGAAAAAGTTGGTTTATGTATCAAACTTCACCTAAGTCCCAGACTGTTTAAGTGCTCCATCATTAGTTCCATATCTGATGAGTCAGTTGTATCGTAATATCGTAGGATTTGTCCTTCTGGATTAAGAAGCACTACCTCTTCACTGTGAATGAATGTTCTGTCCCACCAATTGGGTTGCGTAGTGTCAGTTTTTGCTTCCAGAACAACCAGGTTAAAGGCATCAAGGGCAGTTAAATAAATGTCCTTTCTGAGACCTGTTAAGAACAGCCATCTTCTGTCTTCAATACCCCATTGCTTAGCATATCTTCTCAATACTGGAACACTGTCGTGATATGGGTCAACTGAAAAAGACACTATTCGTACTTGTGGAAACAGGTCATAAGCCTTTTTTAAATGTTTATTCATGTTTGGGCAGATTCCACCACATCGTGTAAAGAAAAAACCAACAATGGTGTATTGCCCCTTAAACACATCTTCAGGGGTAACAGTGTCTCCATATTGAGTCACTAACTTAAAATTGGTTTTTTGATACACAGGTATTTCATCAATAGGTGTTAAATCGGTTCTATACCACCCCCAATACCATATTGTGAATGATAATGCTGTCAACCCAAACAGAATGATAGGGAACCATTGGCTTTTAAAAATTCGTCGCATCTTTTAATTAGAGTCTGCCTTTATAATTGCTTAACGATTATTTAATTGGGACAGGTGAAACAGGCGAATATCCTGGTGAAGTACCATAAGTGGAACCTATAACGTTCATGATAGCCAAGCCATAAGAAACAATAATCAAAATCGCGAGGATAATTATCCACGGACGGAAGGAATCAAGCCATTTAGCACCTGAATAACTGTGAATAGTTTCAGCTACTGGGAAGGTGATGATGCCTCCTTCGCGAGTAGCTTTGCTAAACATAGTAGCGAACAGGACAACAAAGTATATGATTGCAGCAGTTCCCAGTAGAGTTCCGCCTATGATAACCATTTTTCCGTAAGGCACCCACTCAGGTTTGAATAGTGGACTGTCAGGATTTAAATAGGTCAATCCAAGGTTTGTGCGACGTGGCTCCCCATTAATAACACCATTATACATCATAGCAAATGACATAAAGATTAATCCCAGTGCCCACAGATATGGAACTAGCAAATTAAGACCTTTAAGTTTAATTTCTTTGCCTGTCAACTGAGAATATATGTACAGAACTATTGCCATTAACGCCAGTGCTACTGGGGCTCCAACTGTCATATGGAAATGTCCGGGAATCCAAGCGGTGTTATGAACAACAAGGTTAACGTTATAAGAAGCATTAACAACTCCTGTGAAACCACCAATTATGAAAATTATAAGTCCTACAATCAAATAAGCAAAGAACCAATTGTTCTTATCAAAGAATGGTTGTTTAAACATCCAGCCGAGTAGGGAAGTTGAACCTCGCTGCCTCCCAGCATATTCTAAGGAAGCTGCTAATGTGAAGGCGGTGATAAGGCTTGGTATAGCAACAGCAAATGTGATAAGAGAATGTAACAATTTAGTTGATTGAGAAAGTCCAGGTTCTGTGAATTGGTGATGAACTCCAACGGGAATAGAAAAAACTATGAAGAGCATGAAGACAAGCCGTGCTGCATCTTCAGAATACAGCTTACCTCCTGCCAGCCTGGGCATAAACACGTAGTACATAATGTATGCAGGCAATAACCAGAAATACACAAGTGGGTGTCCGAAGAACCAGAACAACAGCCTTGTCATTGGCACATCAACTTCTTCCATTAATCCCATGCTCCACGGCAATAGATAAATAAGAACTTCTGCAGCAACACCGAGAGTAGCCACAAACCAAACAATAAATGTTGAGAAGATGCCTATTACTGCTAGTGGTATAGGCTTGCCCTGATTCTCTTTACGCCACTGCCTTAAAACAGGAATCCACGAGAAGAATGCGACCCACGAACCAATAATTAATAATGTAGCACCGAGATAAAATAATGTGTGAGCCTTTAGCGGTGCATAGAATGTATAAAGAACAGTTGCTTTTCCTGCAAGGATAGCCCACGCAGCCATCAATACACCAATGGTCATTAGCCAGAACGACAACCATGCAACTTTCAAATTAGGCTCTTTCCTAAGGAAATATGCAATCAAGGTATGTCCGAACCCTACTATGACCATTGTGGTGAAAACAATAGCATTTATGACCCCGTGCAACGTTAAACCCTGATAATATTCTAAACCCCAGAAAGAAGTGTCATTAATCAAACCACCACGATAATATGCTTGCAAGACACCGTGATATAGCCCTAAAATTAGAAGGATTGTTGGGAAAAGGATAGTTGCCAGAACCATTTTCTTGAAACCAGCACTTACTTTCACGTTCATGACTCTTTAATTTTTTGTGTTTACATTTTTACTCAACAATTATTTTAGATTCCATGTTTTGGTGACCCACTCCACAGTATTCATGACATCTAACGTAATAGATACCTGGTTTGTCAAACTTGTATCTCTTATATGCTATTGCACCTGGAACAGCCATTAGGTTAACATCAGTTCCAACTATTTGAAGACCGTGCACTACGTCATGAGACACCACATAAATATCCACTTCGGCACCAACAGGCAGCCTAACTTCCATTGGCATAAATAACCACATCCTTGCAACATATTGTATCTGGAACCTGTTGTCCCCAAGCGTGTCAACCTTCCCTTCACTGTATGGCTCCGCATCTGTTACGCAACCCGGGAGGTCTACACCAGCTTGCGACTTGGCGTATAACACAGCTCCAAAAAGAATAACCAAGAATAAAATTCCCAGGAACAGTGCCAGTTTCTCACTCCTATCCATGGCTCACGACATTTTCAACATTTGGAAATAAACCCAGAACCAAATTAAACCACCTATTATCAGCATCAGAATGAAAAAGGCTATTGCCCCCTTGGGTGTAAATTCCTCTCTCATCTTTTACACTTCCTTTTGCTCAAATATATTTTAGCACATAATTTAATGAGCATGACAAAAATCATAAAACTTAATGTGTATCTACTACATAAATAAAGTAAGTTGTTACTCAATAAACCTTTGTTCCAGACGCAGGTTGCCAGTTTCACTTGCCAGGTGCCCCTGACGTATTTGACTTGTATTGTGCCTTTTCCTGTGTGACGTTTTCTGAGCCGCTCCTGTTCTTCCAGCACCCACTGTGGTCTTGGGTATTTCAGATTGCTCATATGGGTTTATTTTGCAATGCAAAATTATGGAATTTTTCAGAAATAGAGAACACAAATGGGGCAATACATAAGGATAAACCATACATATATATTGGCATTTATTCTGTAAAACTTATGTTAATTATTGCAATAAAATCATATTTGGGTTCAATTCATATGGGTTTATAACAATAGTTTGCGTTTGACACTACTTTCTCATAGTCTAGGCTTTTATTATATACGATATCTTGAAAGTCAAACAAAATGCTTAAATATGTTATGCCGGGTGAATTGTTCTTTGTATACAATACAGCTTGCATAAATTTTAAAAAGAAACCTAGTCCTATAACCGGTTTTATGTCTGTATCTTTGTCTTTAGGGAAAACATTATATATTATACGACCCAAGTTTGACACTTTTGCCCCTTTTTAGGCTCATAATCCAGAGATAAAGACTCCTCAATTTATTGATATATCAAGGGTTTTTAAGGGCAACCTATACGATTTTTTAAATTTGTATACCCAACTAATGTCTGCTGGCTCGGGAACTAAACTGAGTTTTATTTTGTTTAGTCTATAAAATACAACACATGGCTAGCTTCGTGGAAAATAAAGTAACAGCATACAAAAAAGACGGTACAAGATACGTCAAGGACATATACATTGAACTAGTAGAATCATACCGGATAAAAGGAAAGAAGAATCCCCGACGGAAGGTTCTGTGGAGAGCAAACAAGAAGAAACTTGAGAAGTTGGGCTGGTTTGATAGGATGGTGCTGTGGTTTGCAGCCCGAAGCAAAGATGTAAAGGCAGTGGATA
>JAJRPU010000051.1 GCA_024280615.1 Bacteroidota bacterium
AATCTTACATTTGAAGTAGATGTTAAAGACAAGTCGCAATCCTTGTTTTAATGGACCTACCACTCGAACATGTTGGTCTTTCAACAGTCAAAGATTTAATAGATGTTGTCGCAATCCTTGTTTTAATGGACCTACCACTCGAACATAATGGCTTAACTTCTTCCCTGAATCTTTCATACTTCTCTTTTAGTCGCAATCCTTGTTTTAATGGACCTACCACTCGAACTTAAAATATTAAACCCAAAACAGTAAAAAAATGAAAATGAGTCGCAATCCTTGTTTTAATGGACCTACCACTCGAACTAGATAAAATTACCATTTAAACCATTGGAATTAATTCAAGGTCGCAATCCTTGTTTTAATGGACCTACCACTCGAACACAACGTAAAAAAACAACAATGAACCAAGAACAACAACCCAAGTCGCAATCCTTGTTTTAATGGACCTACCACTCGAACGGTTTGGGGAAGAGGCAATAAGAGAGGTCATCGGGGTCGCAATCCTTGTTTTAATGGACCTACCACTCGAACAAAGACCAAGCAAAATGTATATAGGAGATGAACTCATAAAAACGTCGCAATCCTTGTTTTAATGGACCTACCACTCGAACGGCTGAAGTATACATAGATACATAATCGCTTACGTTATAGTCGCAATCCTTGTTTTAATGGACCTACCACTCGAACAGCACCCTCTCAGAGTTGTTGATTTTATTGGTTGTTTTGTGGGGGGTATGGTGAAGGTTGGCTTTGGGTGTGGGATAAACAAAGCTTTATTAAATTTAACTATTATCAGTTTTATAGCGTTGATTTTGTTTGTATCTTCAATAGTTTCAAGCCAGCCTTTCAATCAACGTCTAATAATTTTAACAAAATGCGCTTTTGAATGGTTCCATTAGGTGTATGTTAATGTTATTATTTAACAGGAATGTTAAGTTTGAGGGAAAATGTCAGAGTGCTTATCTTTACAGAAAAGATAGTTTATGAGGTTCATTGAAATGTTGTTAATGTGTTTATGGAGCAATAAGCGTAAGATTATTTTGCCGTTTGTAGTTTTTTATGGGGTTATATACGGGCAACATATTCCTGGGGGATGGACTCAAAAAGAAGTAACAATTTCAATGAAGGTTAAAGATGCCAATGGTCGGGATGCACTACCAGCAGTGCTTGTAGTGTTGACAAATTTGAAGGATAGCACACGTTTTTTTACTACTACTGATGACAATGGGGTTGCAACGTTTGAAATCAATTCGGGCAGGTGGCAAGTTGCTATTAAACTTGTGGGATATAGGGACACTTCCTTTGTGATAAATGTTTCCCGGGATGAGTTCTTAGGAACCGTTTATCTGCAACCTGTTTCTCAGCAGTTAAAGGAGGTTAAAGTAAAGGTTTCAGCCAGTGAAGAAAGTGCAGATAAAACAACTTTCTTAGTAACTAAAGCATTAAAAGAGAACACTACCACTGCTAGGGATGTTCTGCAAAAACTACCTGGAATTCAATATAATCCACTTGATGATGCATTTATGGTGGACAACAATCCTAACATTCTGATTCTTGTCAACGGAATGGAAAAGTCTCAGGAATATATCAAAAACATTCCACCTGATAGGATTCTTAAGATTGAAATCATTAGGGACCCAACGGGCAGATATGGACTGGAAGGATATTCTGCAATAATAAATATTATTCTGCGAGATGATTATGTAGGGTATGATTTCAGTTATTCCGGAATGGTTGCCTATTCTCCTTTCTTAGAGGGTGTTCCATACAAAGTTCCGTTTGCATTTAGTGGGCTTTCTGGGTCCTATTCATACAATAGGAACACTATCTATGCTTCTGTTTACTCGTGGATGCCCAGACCTCCTAGGATTGAATTGGACAGCACACATATATATGTAGATTCAACGCTTTCAATATACTATTATAATATGCCTCCTGCTTATAAACCAATAAACAACATTGGCAAGGTGTGGGGAATGCGGGCTTCTGTGGGATTTGACCATATTCCGCATCCCGGACAGATCATAAGTATTGAATTATCTCACAGAAGTGACATTCAACCTACTGTGTTTCAGGGAGATTGGCTGTTTAAGGACAGCACTGTAATGTATTTTCCAACGTCTCAGCTGTATGTAACAAATGTTTTATTAGATACTTTCTCTCGCAATACATTTTCTTTTTCTAAAAGTAATGGAGTCAATGGATATGTTAAGACACAACCTAACAAAACAAACACATTGATATTTGACGTACGGTTTAGAAAAGGGACCTCTAGTAGCGAAAATGTTTTCCAGACAGGTCCTTTTAAGAGGAAGGAACAGACGCAGAGTGGGACTACCCGATGGCGAGCAATAGTAGAATGGGAAAAGCATATTCTTGACAACATAAGTTCCATGGTTGGTATAGGCATTCATCGGCGAAAAGAAACCGGGATGTTCACTTTTAGCACATATATTAACGATATTCATAACCATTCTGATTCTATTAATACCGAAATGTCCCTTATTAGATTTCAGACCTATGCCTATTTGACTTATTCAATTAAGAAGAAATGGACATTCAAAGGGGGAACCGCTTTTGAATATTATGATTATTCTGTTGACACAAACCGCATATCTATAAGTGTTCTACAACCTGCCCTTGACATATTATGGAAGTTTCACAAAATTCTTTCGTTAAGATTGAGGTATAGAGTTAACTTTAGGTATCCAACCATTAGGGAGCTATTGCCAAGTACTGTTGCAATTAATCCATTTACACTACAGACAGGAAATCCAGAATTAAAACCCTATTATATGAATAGGGTTTCTGTTCAATTAGGGGCATATGGAGGCAGAGCTAGAATTGAGCCATACTTCCAATGGGCAAACAATTACATAGCAAATTCTATTGACACAATTTCAGGGATGCGGATAATCTTAAAACCTGTCAATGCTGGGCAATTTAGAAGATTTGGTCTTAATACGGCTATTCCCATACCCTTAGGGAAAAAGATATTTGCCCTGATAAACTTTGATATATATAAAGAAGTTCTTCAAATAGACAGAGAAATTAGTTCACTTACTGACTTCACTTCTTTCTTTATGATAAGCTACACTTTCTTGAACAGAAAACTGTCCGTTGGCATAATGCAAATTAATTCTGTTTCAAAGAATTTAACAGCCACTGGTTTTAAAATGGGTGGTGAGAGACATGCCGATATGTGGATTTTTTTCCTTAGGTCCTTCTGGTTAAAAAGAAGATTGTCTATAGGGATTAGTTATATACCTCCATTGAGGCTTTTGGGAGCAGACTACGCATTTATTACCTATAACGAATTGGGCATAGTAAGAAGATGGTCTGTGGTTGATATTGTTCCTACAAGAAACTCTGTTGCTTTCAGAGTATCATATTCATTCTCAAAAGGCGAAATAAAAAAACGTAAGAAGGAGAGAGACGAGGAAGAAATGGTTCCGCAAATGTTCTAGAATTTCTCTCACAGTGAACACAGAGTTGGAATCAGAGTACACAGAGATTTATTTTAGCATCCACGGGATAATAAGGCTTTCGTCTCCGAGGGCAGTATCAAGCACATTAGAAGCTACGGCTAAATACACTGCATCGGCGGTGTTAATGCTTTTTAACTTGGCAAACTGCATAATTACAATAGATTAACAAATGGTTAGCGTTAATCTAAAAAAACGAACGTGAATGTCGGAAAGATTATTTTTATAAGCATTATTTCAGTATTAATACTAATAGGATTTGGCGTGCTCTTATCTTTTCCGTGTATTAAAAAACAGAGAGTTCCTACTTATACAGATAAGTTAAGAGACTTGAACATACATTATAAACTTCCTGCACACATTGCCGTAAAATCCAGTTTACCTGACACCAGTGCACTTGGCGGTTTTGCTGAATCGGATAACGAAGCTAAGCCATTATTCTGTGCTTTCTTTAAATTTTTCAATAAACAAGGGGGCTTTATATATATTGACACAAGCAAAATCGTACCATTGGACGAACACTCTTATGAAAAATATAGAGGCTATAAGATTTTTATAGTCAACAAGACGGACTCAGTCGTCAAACTCCCAGCAATAAACAGCACACTATATGCAGTGGCTGAAGTTTATTATAAAGGCGAATGGCACGGAGATTGAATACATTCTTTACAGTTGGTGTAGCAACAGTTATCACTCTGTCTTCCTGCGTCCGGGTGAGTATTGGGAAAATGTTGTGCCCAAGTACACAGGCAAGATAAAAAGCAAAATGAGGTACAAACTTTATCTCAAGTTCCGGACACTGAATCGCGGCCAATCCAAATAGTATCAAGGGATAGACTAACATTACTACATGTTTGCGTACTTCAAAAAGCATTAAAATTAGTCAAAAAAATTTGTTTTATATTTGAAATACAATTTAATAAAAAATTATGACATAAAAAATGCAGGGATTTGTTGAAACTATATTAAAATCAAGGGTTTATTGAAATAAGATACGTTAATAAAATGTGCGTCCTCACAAATTTCACACCTTGAATTCTGGGAAGCCTGATGGTTACTGGGATAGGTGCATTTTAGAAGCTATAACTTAAGTAATATCTGCTTACTCATAAAATCACAAAATTTATGTTCCGAATTGCGGGGAAGCCCGATAATTATTGGGACAGACGCGTTTGGAGTCTCGTAAGATGAGTATCAGTATAAACCTATTGAAGAAAAAATAAATAGGGTGGACCCGCTGTGGAGCCCACCCCTTCGGTGTTGGAGGAAGCGTATCCCCTATGCGGAGAGCGACGCTAACCAAATCAGTGATGCAGGTCAAAACGGTCAAGCATCATCACTTTGTCCCATACCTTAACAAAATCCCGAATGAACTTTTCATTTGCATCATCAGCACCATATACCTCACATATTGCTCTTAGTTCTGGGTCATGCCCAAGTATTAGGTCAACGCGTGTGGCACTCCATACCTTCTCCCCTGTTTTTCGGTCATAACCATGATAAAGGTACTTACGGTCATCGGCAGGTTTCCATTCATACCGCATATCAAGCAAATTAACGAAATAATTATTATTAAGAACTCCTGGAGTGGTTGTTAATACACCCGTATCTGACAGGTCATATATGGCTCCAAGGGTTCGTAAGCCGGCAAGCAGAACAACCATTTCGGGAACAGATAAAGTAAGTAGGTCTGCTTTGTCTATTAGCCAATGTTCAGCAGGAGCAGTGGTTCTCTTAAAATTGTAATAGTTTCTAAATCCGTCTGCTACCGGCTCAAGAACACAGAAGGATTCAACATCAGTGTGTTCATATCCGGCGTCCACACGTCCTGGAGTAAATGGCACCTTAATGTCATAGCCTGCTTTACGAATTGCCTCTTCAATGGCGGCTATACCTCCCAGGACAATTAGGTCTGCAATAGTAACGCGCTTGTTGCCTGTTTGTTTATTATTAAATTCCTCTTTTATTTTTTCGTATGTGGCAAGGACTTTGCGGAGCACTGGCGGATTGTTAGCTTCCCAATCAATTTGAGGTTTTAAGCGAATGCGGGCTCCATTAACGCCCCCTCGCTTATCAGAATTGCGATATGTGGAAGCTGCCGCCCATGCAACAAGAACCAATTCGGAAACGCTGTGTCCTGATTTGAGAATTTGCTTCTTTAGTTCCTCAACGTCTGCTTCTTCAATAAGTTCAAAGTCTCGTTCAGGCAACGGGTCCTGCCATAAAAATGTTTCTTTGGGAACTTCTGGACCTACATATCTAGTAGGCGGACCCATGTCCCTGTGTGTTAATTTAAACCAAGCTCGTGCAAAAGCCTTTTCAAATTCCTCAGGGTTCTCATAGAACCTTCGTGCTATCTTTTCATAAACAGGGTCATATCTGAGAGCCAGGTCCGTGGTTAGCATCATAGGTGGATGTTTCTTGTTGGGGTCAAAGGCATCTGGAACGGTTTTAACATCTTGTTTTGGTTTCCATTGCCAACCGCCAGCAGGACTCTTCACTGGCTCCCATTCATATTCAAACAGATGCTTAAAGAAGTCATGACTCCATTTGGTGGGGGTTGTTGTCCACGAACCTTCTAAACCACTAGTAAAAGTGTGCTCGGAGTGGCCCTTGCCATAAGATACCTTCCAACCGAGCCCCATACTTTCAACATCTTCGGCAAGAGGTTCAGGACCTACATATTCTTTGGGAACGGCACCGTGCGCTTTACCAAAAGAGTGCCCTCCAGCAATTAGTGCAACAGTCTCCTCATCATTCATTCCCATTCTTGCAAAAGAGTCTCTAATTTCCTTGGCTGCTGCTAATGGGTCCGGTTTTCCACCCGGTCCTTCTGGATTAACATAAATGAGCCCCATTTGAGTAGCGGCTAATGGTGCGTCCAACTTCCCATCTTCGCTATGTCGCTTGTCGTCTAACCACTCTTCCTCCGGTCCCCAGAAAACATTGTCTTCTGCTTCATAAACGTCTTCCCTACCACCGGAAAAACCGAATGTCTTGAAGCCCATTGACTCCATTGCTACGTTACCTGCCAGGATAATCAGGTCTGCCCATGATATTTTATCTCCGTATTTTTTCTTAATGGGCCAAAGAAGCCTTATAGCTTTGTCAAGATTTGCGTTATCGGGCCAGCCTATCCTAGGACCAAACCTTATGGAACCGGTGTTGGCTCCGCCACGACCATCAAAGACACGATAGGAACCGGCACTGTGCCATGCTAACCTAATAAACAAGCCTCCGTAGTGTCCAAAATCAGCGGGCCACCAATCCTGTGATTCTGTCATTAATTTCTTAAGGTCTTCTTTTAATGCCCAATAATCTAGTTTTTTGAACTCTTCAACGTAATTAAAGTCCTTATCCATTGGGTTGGACTTCTCGGAATGCTTACGAAGAACATCAAGTCTGGGTAAATGAGGGTATTTTTGGTAGATGGGAGGTGCTTGCGAAGCAGTTGCTTTAATCACCACATCATGGAAGGGGCAACCATTGGATTTGCCATTGTCCATTCCCTGTCCGTGTAGCATTTCCTTTTTCTCCTTCATGGCTATGTGATTTTCAATTACAAAGTTACACAAATTTAGATTAAGTTCAAATAAATAAACAGCGACGGGGTCGTAAAAAGTTCCTTCGCATTCAGTAATTGAGTTTAACGAACAATATCTTACTGCTTCTTTTATAGGGACATTTATGGCAATTCATTCTTCCTCAACACCTTAACTTAGTATTATATAGAGCTTAGTTTGTCCTTCCCATGGCTAAACGCGCTATAGAGGCATAGTTTTACAGCTATTAGCCACTTGCTATTTTCTGTATAATTATTTATTTGGCATAATTTTACCTCATCACACAAAAAACGTAATTGAGACAATGATAAGCATTGATGTTATAGTGGGTCTTCAATGGGGAGATGAGGGTAAAGGAAAGATTGTCCATGCGATGGCTGATAAGTATGATGTAGTGGCAAGGTTTCAAGGAGGTCCCAATGCAGGACATACTATTTATGTAAATGATAGAAAAATAATCTTGCATCATTTGCCTTCTGGGATAGTATCTTCGTGTTCATATAACATAGTAGGTTCGGGGATGGTTGTTGACCCATCTACCTTGATTGAAGAGATTAAAGCCTTACAGAGTGTTGTTCCGGATGTTTCTGACAGACTATACTTATCTTATAGAGCCGTGTTAATCATGCCCACACACACTTTACTTGACCGTGCTAGCGAAAGGGCAAAGGGGGATTCTTGTGTTGGGTCCACACAAAGGGGTATTGCTCCTTCGTATATGGACAAAACAGGACGCAATGCTCTTAGAATAATTGATATTCTCAGGTCAGATTTTGAATCTATGTACAGACGTCTTAAAACAAAACACTTAAAGCTTCTTAAAGTTTATGATGCCGAGGACTTAATAGAGAGTTTAGATAGCATGGAAGACAAATGGTTTGAAGCCATTGAATTTATGAGGTCATTACATTTTGTTAATGAACCATACTTATGGGAAAAGCTTGATAATGTGTCTGTTCTTGCCGAAGGGGCACAGGGAACAATGCTTGATATTCAGTGGGGAACATATCCATATGTAACCTCGTCAAACACTATAAGTGGTTCTGTATCTGTGGGCTTGGGGGTTTCTCCTAAGCACATACGTAAGGTGATTGGAATCACAAAAGCATACACTACACGCGTAGGCAATGGTCCGTTTCCAACAGAAATGCCAGAGGAAATTGCTAATGTAATTAGACAGAGGGGCGGCGAGTATGGTTCAACCACTGGTAGACCACGACGATGTGGTTGGTTAGACTTGGTCGCATTGAAATATGCCACTATAATAAATGGAGTGGATGAGCTAGTTATAACAAAAACTGATGTGTTAACAAATTTTAAACCTTTAAAAGTGGCTATTGATTATGACCTGAATGGCAGGCGAATAAAAGAGGTCATCCCATATCTTGAGCAAGTCAAGCCTATTTACCAGGATATTGAGCCTTGGCAATCCGTAAGTTTCAAAGACAAAAACTTTGCATCATTTATAGATATTATAGAGGGTTACCTTAGTGTTCCAGTTACTATGGTCTCTTATGGACCACGCAAAGAGCAAATAATTAAAGTGAAGGCTAAGGGAACTATGGCTTATTGATATTGGGTTCACATATAAAAATGTGTTTAACCATGTATACAGCTGGTATTGGACAGGATGAACTGAAGTTTTGGGAGGAAGAAGTTGAAAAAGCCAGTTATGAGAAGCCTGTAATTGTTGATTTTTGGGCTCCATGGTGCGGTCCTTGTCAATACATAGGTCCGATACTGGAAAGGCTCCATGTCCAAGCAGGTGGTAAATGGAAGTTAGTTAAAGTTAATGTTGATGAAATGCCTGTGCTGGCTCAAAAATTTGGTATCCGTAGCATTCCTACTATCAAAGCGTTTTACAAGGGCAAGGAGATTGGTTCTATAATGGGAGCCCTGCCTGAACCACAGCTTCGCCAGTGGATAGAAAACCTTTTGCCCGACTCATCGGCACAGCAAATTAAACAAATTCTACAGGATTTTGAAAAGGGTAACATAACACAAGAACACATTTCCACTTTAGAACAGCTTTATGCCCAGGACCCATCAAACCTTGATGTTAAGTATCTTTTAGCGAAGGCTTCTGTTATAGATAATCCACAATTTGCTAAGACCCTATTGAGTGGCTTTGATGAAACGTATGACCATTACTTAAAAGTTAAGTCTTTGCAAAAACTAGCTGAGTTTTTGAGTTCTGACCCAGAAACATTGCCCGATGGACACGCTAAAGAGTTAATGAGTCATATTCATCATCACCTAAAAAGAAAAAATATTGAAGATGCAATTAAGTTGATTTTGGAAGCTTTGATGAAAGATAAAGAGTATGCGGGTGGACTGCCCAAAGAAGTAGGATTAGGCATCTTCGCACACTTAGGGGATGAAAATCCTTTAACACAGAAGTACAGGAGACGATTTAATATGCTTCTGTTCTAAGACAATGTTAAACGAACTATTACCTTTTCCGCCAGATTAAATGAATTAGTGATGCGGGACCCCTGTGGCCAGGACCCTCCTGCAAAACTCTTTCCTCTGTTTCAAGTAGTATTATTTCACCGTCTTGAAAGTGATTTTGTAACTCCTCAACCGTGGGCATATATTCATAAAAGGGTGGACCTCCACTGGTGAACCTGTGGAGTCGTTGCAAAGGAGAGAACCATTCTCCGAGGAAAATACCCTTTGGTTTTAGTAATTCTTTGATTTTCTTGTAAAGCAAAACTCTTTTCTCCAAAGGTGCGTGGAAAAAAGTTGTAATGACGCCATCGTAATGGTATAAAGGACTCCACGAAAGAGCATCTGCGTTTATAAAGTTAACTTTACTACCTTTTTCTTTTGCCCAGGATTTTGCTTTTTCTATGGCGACTTCGGAAGAGTCTATGGCATCCACACAAAAGCCCTGTTGTGCCAAAAACACAGCGTTACGACCTTCCCCACAAGCCAATTCTAAAACCTTGCCTCCTTGCAGAATTAAATTACAATACCTTTTTATGAATTCATTTGGTTCTTTTCCATAGAAAAATTCATCACCTCTATACACCTCATTCCAGTCAATCATTGCAATGCTAAGTTATACATTTTTTGCATAAAATTCGGATGTTTGAGAGCAAATTGCCAGTATTGTTCAAGATATTCTGCACTGTGAGGTCCCATGTTAAAAAGAAGGTCAATGATTGATAGATTGGGGGTAAAACCTGTTAACTCTTGAAAATGTTGGATGTATTGTGGCATATCAGGATGTGGAGTATTAAGTAATTTCCTGTAAGGAATCCAGTGCCAGCGTAGATCAATTTGTGCTTCTGGGAATTCTCTTTTAAATGAATCGACAATAATGATTTCCGCTGGTAATCCAATCCTTTCAATTATCCATCTTAACAAAGCAATGTTTAATTCCGCAATTGTCGCCCATCGTCTCATACGAATTAAATCTCTAATTTCATCTTCATAGAACTCAAAGAAAGGGGATGCTCTGTAAGATGCCGAGATGCCAAGATAGTGTTTAATATGCCAGTTGTGGCTGTAGTCTAATTCAAGACTTTTGAGCGGTGTTCTACTTCTTCCTTTCCGTTTGGTAGTTACGATTAAAAGCAAAGGTCCGTTAGCTTGCAAAATATAAGCTTTGTTTATGTATGAGTTCTTTTCAAAATGCATTGAGACGTCTATAAATAATTTGCCTCCTTGTACAAGCGGTGCAAATAGTGGTACAGGAGGTAAATACATAGCAGGAGCTATAACACTAACTTGGCTATGCCCCATCAACATCAGGTTTTTCAATTACCCTGGATGAAATAAAAGCTTCTGCTATAACTAAATCTTGCGGGTAGGTGATTTTTATATTTCTCCTATCCCCTTCAACAATGTTAACCTTCGTTCCAAACAGAGATGCTTCATCTGTGCTATACGTTCCAGAAAGACCATTCATTTTATCCAGTAGGTCGCTTAGATAGAAGCCTTGTGGGGTCTGCACTAAATGAACTAGTTCTCTGTCAATTGGTCGGTTAAGGTTTTGCAATTGGATTCTCACCGAGTCTGGTGGCTTAATCGTTGGCACTGTTGCCCTCCCTTTCTCTATCCTTTCGTGTACCCTTTTTATTAGTTCAATAGAAACGAAGGGTCTCACTCCATCGTGAATTAAAACCTTGCAATCATCACAATAGTTTTTAATCCACATCAAGCCCTTTAGAACAGATTCCTGACGATGATTTCCCCCCTCTATTATACCTTCGCATAACTTCAAAAGATTACCCGGGAGGGATTCAGCTAATGCTATATATTCTTTTCCCTTTGGAATAGTAAGTAACAGTTTTGCATCTGGAAGGGCTTTCTTAAAGGCAAGGATGGACCATGCTACTATGGGCAAACCCCCTAAATCCACGAATTGCTTTGGTATCTGTGCTCCAAAGCGTCTTCCCGTACCACTAGCAACCACTAAAATCCACGTCACTATGCCTTACAGTATTAGCATTGCGTCTCCGTAACTTAGAAAGCGATATCGTTGGTTGATGGCTTCTTCGTAAGCCTTAAATAGCAAATCCTTGCCGGCAAAGGT
>JAJRPU010000052.1 GCA_024280615.1 Bacteroidota bacterium
CAGAGAAGGATATGCTTCCTATTAAGGTTCCGATAAGGATACTTCCATATTCCAAATAGGCATATAAATCCCATGTTTCAGGATGGAAATGATAAACTTCAACAAGAGAGATAAGTGCCACACAAGCGCCTCCCATACCGTTGAATAAGGAAACCATTTGAGGCATTGCGGTCATAGGGACTTTCCGAGCAGCCCATGTTCCCGCTACACTACCTATTCCCAGTCCAGCAATGATTAATCCAAGGTTTGTCATCGGCATCAAATCTTCCAAAACCAGATATAGAATTGTAGCGAGAATGGCTATACCCATTCCTATAGCGGCAACTGCATTTCCACGACGAGCGGTTCTGGGATGGCTCATCATTTTTAAGCCAAATACAAAAGAAAGAGCGGCTATTAAATAAGCGATTTCCAGAACCACTTTTGCCAACCCTTCTTCCATCATTGTTTCTTCTTTTCTTTGAACATTTCAAGCATTCGGTCCGTAACAACAAATCCTCCAACAACATTAAGCGTTCCTAATATCACTGCTAAAAATCCAAAAGTTAGTAGTAATAAGTTATCTTCCGGTGCCAAGGCAAGGGCAATTATACCGCCGATAATTACTACTCCGTGGATGGCGTTAGCCCCTGACATTAATGGCGTGTGCAAGATGGTTGGCACTGCAGAAATGACTTCAACTCCGAGAAAAAGAGCGAGGATAACAATGTAAATCATGTCAAGGTTGGAAAGGAAGAATTCTATCCACACATTCATTGTTCTTTTGATTTAAGTGCAGGGTGTCTTAGTTCGCTGTTGTAAACAATTGTACAATCATTAATTATTTGGTCAGAAAAATCAAATTGAAATTCTTCATCTTTAATCAATAAGCCCAAGAGGTTAACAATGTTTTTGCTGAATAAGGTGCTTGCGGTTCTTGGCTTTCTGGCTGGCAAGCTGGTATATCCAACCACCTTAGCGTTTCCATATTCAACTATCTCATCTGGCTTGGTCACTTCTGTGTTTCCACCGAACTGAGCGGCGAGGTCAACGACAACGCTTCCAGCAGGCATGTTTTCCAGAGCCTTCTTTGTAATGAGCACCGGTGCTTTGGTGCCGGGCACTACAGCCGAAGTAATAATCAGATTTGTTCGGCTTGCTTGTTTTTCAAAAGTTTCCTGTTGCCTTTTCAGGAACTCCTCTGGTTGTTCCACTGCATAGCCCCCTTTCTCTTCCGTTCGGGCTCCTTCCAGTTGCAACACCTGAGCCCCTAAACTTCTTATTTCCTCCTGAGCAGACTCTCTAACATCATATCCCGTTATGCGAGCCCCTAGGCGTTTTGCCGTGGCAATGGCTTGTAATCCAGCCACTCCTGCACCAATCACTAAAACTTCAACTGGTTTAACCATTCCGGCGGCAGTAGAAAGCATAGGCATCAAGATGGGCAATAGTTCAGCCCCGAGAATAACTGCTTCATAGCCCGCTATAGTTGCCTGAGAGGACAGGACATCCATAGACTGAGCCCTTGTAATCCGAGGTATAGCATCCAAGGCGATTAGAGTTGCATTAGCGTCTGCCACTTTAAGTGCCCTGTCCCTGTGCCACAGGAAATAAGTCAGACAAATCAACGTTTGTCCTTCTCTTAACTTAAGGTCTAACGGAAAGTTTACTGAAATAATGACATCTCCGTTAGAATAAACTTCCTCTCTGGTAACGATTTTTGCCCCTGCCTCCTCATATTCTTTATTATCAAATAAGGCATTGAGTCCCGCTTCCTTTTCAACAAAAACTTCTACACCTTTTTTCACAAGAGAAGCGGCGTCCTGTGGCACTAAAGCCACTCTACCATCCGAATCCTTCAAGACCCCAACCCTAACCATATCAGTTTATTGAAGCTAAAATAGATTTTTTTTATATGTCTTGTGATGACTATTGTCATGGATATTGCACTTGTATATTTAGGACCCCACTGGCATAATCATTACCAAAGCCTTGCGGTTTTCTATCTCCTGAGCGGGATAGATCATCACTGGATGGTCAACAGAGGCAAACTCTATTCTCAACTCATCAGTGGGAAAGTTCTTAATGGCTTCTTCAAGGAATGGGGCATTAAAGGTAACATTCATGGGCTCTCCTTGATAGGTCGCCATGAGTTTCTCTTCCGCTCTGTTAGAAAAGTCTATATCTTCGGCAATTAGCTTTGGTTCAGTACTTAACTCAAACACTACTGCCTGAGTAGTACGGTTAGCAAACAGAGACACTCTCTTTAAGGCGGTCAACAACTGCTCCTTGCTGGCTACCAGATAGTTAGGATATGAATCTGGAATTATCTGTTTGTAATCTGGGAATGCGGCATCAACAAGTTGAGAATAGAAGAGTGTGTCTCCGAATTGGAAAAATGCATATTTATCATTGAAGGTTAAAGTAACATTAGTTGCTTCATCGGAAGGTAAGATATCTTTAAGTATGGTTGCAGACTTTCTGGGCAGGATAAAGGACGTTGGCTGGAAGGTTCCCGTTGTCCCAGATATTTCCTTTGTGGAATAGAGGATTAGTCTGTGGGCATCCGTTGCAACGAAATTAATTCCCTGGTCCTGAAATTCTATGTTGATTCCTGCCAATGCCCTGTTGGTTTCTTCATCTTTTGATGCGGCGAATAATGTAGTTTCAATGAAATGTTTAAGCAAATGAGCTGGCAAGACAACTTGGTTACCTCCTTCTATCTCAGGAAGCATAGGGAATTCTTCGGGGTTATCGCCTGTGATTGTAAACTTACCTGTTCCAGTAGATAGAGTAAGAGAAAACCGTGATTGGTCAATTTCTATAGCCAATTGCTCATCCTTAACATTTCTCAGAAACTCAAGGAACATCTTAGCTGGAACTGCTGCTTTACCACTGTCCTGCCCAGTTACACCTATCACAGTTCGCATACCACTCTCTAAATTATTACCAATGAGTTCCATTTTACCGTCTTTAATCTCCATAAGGAAGCACCTAAGTACGGGCAGAATAGTATTCTCAGATATCACTCGCTTCACTTCTTTGCAAGCGTCCAACAGCTCTTCGGCAGAAACATTAAACTGCATATCTTCCAAATTTTCCTCTACAAAGATAAGTCATCTTTTTTTACGTAGGTATTGAAGTCTTCATAAATGCTTTACCAAATAAAATAACTGTCCAACGGCTCCTTACGTTTATCTTAAAATGCTCAAAAGGGAAGGAAATGTGTTTGACATAGTGATAGTTGTGAATAGCAATGTTAAGTATGATAGTAGGGTAAGGCGCTTGTGTAAAGTGATTCAACAGAGGGGATTGCGAGGATTGGTTATTTGCTCCCATACAGAAGAAAAAAATGTGTATGGCATTCCTGTTGTGAGTTTAAACATTGAGAAGAAGGGGTTTAAGAGTTTTATCCAGTTCACAATACGTAGCTTTACCATCCTTAAAAACATAAAATTTAGAGTTATCATTGGTTGCGACACAGATTCCTTGCCCTCCTCTCGCATAGTTTCTCTTCTCAAAGGAAAAACTCTAATTTTTGATGCTCATGAATACATTACAGGGACGGAAGAAGCCCGACGTTCCCCATGGCGACACTTCTTATGGGAACTGATTGAACAAATTTTCATCAGACTATCTCCTCTGGGTATGACGGTAAATGAAAGCATTGCTTATATCTTTAAGAAAAAATATGGCGTTAACTACATAGTTGTTAGGAACATTCCATTTTTTGAGGACATTGCCTCCCCTACGTATTGCTTCTATCCCCCGGCTATAATATATGCTGGCACACTAAGTGGCGATAGGAAATTAGAAGAGTTAATAAAAGCAGTTGCAGAGTTGAAGTTTCCGGTTCAGATATTGATTTCAGGAAGTGGACATTCACTGGAAAAGCTTAGAAAGACTGCCACGGAACTTGGAATTTCGGACAAAGTGCAATTTCTCGGGATGGTAGAACCCTCAAGATTAAAAGATTTTATTTCCAGAAGCTGGATAGGAGTTAATTTACTTTCACACACTAATATAAACTTCTATTTTTCTCTGGCAAATAAGTTTTTTGATTATGTCCACTGTGGGGTTCCTCAAATAACTATGAGGTTTCCTGAATATAAGAAGTTAAACACTAAGTTTCCTGTGGCTATATTACTCAAACGAGCCAGTGTCCCCAAGATAGCAACAGCTATAAAAAAGCTCCACGTTGACAAACAAACATATCTAACATTAAAGCAAAATACTTACAAAGCCCGTAAAGAATGGAATTTCCAAAAAGAAAGCAAAAAACTAATCGTCCTTCTCAAACATGCTCTAAGTATTAGCTAATCACCGCTTTTTCTTATTTTTCTTGTATATTGCTCTTACCAATAACACTAGTGTTATGACAAGCCAAATTGGCCATAGTGCAATAAATACAAGGGAAGTGTATTCCAAAATATCAATCCCTATCTCAAGGCTTTTGCGAACTTTTTCCCAATAGGATGCTTCATAGCCTGGCGTCTCAAGCGTTTCTGTTGAAATCTTAATTGTTATTGTGGAATATGTGACCATCCTGTCATACATTTTAATGCGTCCTTCAATGTGTTCTATATCTCGCCTTATATCTTCTAAACGTTCCTGCACCTTCAGGATTTCTTCAATGGTCTTTGCTTCATTCAACAGTTTCAGATACTGTTTCTCTGTTTCCTTTTTGACTTTAAGTCGGGTTTGTAAGTCATAATATTTGTCCGTTATGTCTTCGGTAGTTATGGTATATTCTACAACTTTTTCTCCTGTGTTTTTAAGGAATTCCATAAAAGCAAAGAAGTTCTCAGATGGCACTCCCACCGTAATGTGAATTGTTTGCTCAGCCTTTTCATAACGTTCATGTTTGATATATCCCCCATATTTATGTGTTTTAGCATGTACAAGTTGCCTTATGCTGTCAATATTATCATCAACGATCCATATCTCCCCTTCGTAAATTATTTTCCGTTGAGACTCAGTGGTCTTATAAGATGAAGACTTATCAGTAGAAATCTCTACTAACTCATTTGTAGACACCTCTGCGCTACTAAATTCGTCAGAACTGCCACTGCCATCGCCCCCACACCCAAAAAACATTGTTGAAACAATGCCAAGAACAATTAGTGCCCTTTTAAACACATCCAGATAATTTTATCAAAGGTACTAAATCTACTAGTTAAATCTCTATTTCCGGCACAAGAACTTTTATAATTTGGTCTAGTTGGTCAACAGATATGGATTTCCACTGTTTACTATCATTTGACATAACAATATCAAAAAGTTGTTGCTTTTTTTTCTGTAGTTCAAACACCTGTTCCTCTATCGTGTTCTTAGAGACCAATCTGAATACAAACACAGGTTTTTGTTGTCCCATTCTGTGTGCTCTGTCGGCAGCCTGTTTCTCTACCGCTGGATTCCACCATGGATCAAGGATTATCACATAATCGGCAGCAGTTAGGTTTAATCCGAATCCTCCTGCCTTCAGTGTTAACAAAAAGATTGGCACATCAGGGTTCTCACTAAATTCTTTTATTGCCTTCTGACGTTGTTTAGCAGGCGTTTTACCACTGAGAAACGAATATTTCCACCCCTGTTGAGTCAACAAATCTGCTAACAACTCAAGAGGTTTAACGAAACTGGAAAACACAAGTGCTTTATGTCCTCCAGAAGCAATATCATTAAGCAGAATCAAGAGTTGTTCAAATTTTCCAGATGGTCCGCTATATTTAGAGTCCAGTATCTTGGGATGGATTGCGGCTTGTCTGAGCCTCATTAATGCAGAGAGCAATTTAATGCGTGCTTCCCAGTATTCCTGTTGTTTTTTTAGTTCAAGCACTGTTTTTCTGAAATATTCAAATGCCTCATCATAGAAAGACTTGTGTTCGACAGGCAGAGTACATAGGATTGTTTCCTCCGTTTTGGGTGGCAAATCCTTAAGAACCATTTCTTTCGTTCGCCTCAGAATCAATGGCTTAACATATTCTCTCAATATTTCAAGGGCAATTATATCTATGTGGATAGCCGCGCCTCTCTTTAAATTCTGTTCTGCTTTTATGAAAATGTTTCTAAACACTTCATACGTGCCCAGAATCCCTGGCATGAGCAGGGACATTTGCGTCCACAGTTCAGACAGGGAATTTTCAATTGGTGTGCCTGTCAGAGCAAGTTTAAATTTAGCATTTAGTTGTCTAATTGCTTTAGCAGTCTTGGAAGTTCTCTGCTTAACAGCAGATGAAGCCTCGTCAAGGATTAAAATATGAAACTGTTTTTCTTTAAGAAAATCTATGTCGTTCCTAACAAGTCCATAAGTAGTAAGAATAAGGTCATAATCGTGAAATTGAAAGTTTTTCCTGTCTGTTCCGTCATAGATGCCAATCCTTAGGTGTGGTGTGAATTTTTGAGCCTCCGAAAACCACTGATAAAGCAACGACCTTGGCACAATAATCAAATCTGGGTTTTCCACCTGTGTTGATTCCCTGATTCCACTGATGAATGCTAGCACTTGAACTGTCTTGCCCAACCCCATGTCATCTGCAAGGATTCCACCCAATTCATAGTCATATAGCATTCTCATCCAGCGATAGCCTTCCCTTTGATATGGTCGTAACTTCCCTTTGAATTTTTTGGGTAAAGGATATCGTGGTAATTTCTTAATTTTTGTTAGTTTTTTATATTTACCAATGCTATGCTCGATATCAATGTCCCACGAAACGTCAAGTGTCTCTTCAGCCTCATTGAGCAGGTCAAGAATAAACAAATTGTCCAGCTCTACTTTATTTCCCGACTTGATGAGCGACTCCAATTTTTCGAGTAGAGCCTGCAATTTGGGATGAATAATTCTTTTTGACCCATCAGCAAGTTTAACATATTTAACCTTTTCATCTTTTTGTTTCTTCCACTGCTTTAAAACTTCCTCAATTGATAATTGAGCGTTATCTCCCTCCCACTCAACCACTCCTTCAAGTTTCAACCAGTCAATTCCCGTAGATGAAACCTCAAGTTTAATTTTGGGTGGTCTGATATTCAATAGTTCATCGGAAGAGAACACGTCCACACCCAACGATACAATTTTAGGAACATATTCCTCTAAGAATTCAAAAGGGTGGATACCTGACCTAACGGGCATCATAAAATCAGCATCCCGACGCAAATAGTTTAGACCATATTTTTTTTGTGCAAGTTTACGGTAGATAGCATATTCTTCGTCGGGGTCCCTTAGAACGTAGTAAAATCCCTCGCCCCTATCCAGAAACTCAAAGAATTGTCTCTCGTTTCTAAAGTCCACTTCCACCTTTCCGTATTTGAACCGTAATCGGGCATAAATTTTATTGTTTTTAAGTTCAAGATACAATCTTGGTTTGGGCTCTTTATTTTCTATCGTTTCCAACTCCTCTCCGAAAATCATTAAACGTATGAACCCACGATTAATGCCCTCTTTATTCATCGCATCTATGAACTCCTGCTTGGAAATTGTTACTCCTATCGGTGGTGCCTTGTCCGGTTCATCATATATGGGATATATTACATTGCCATACATTAGATTTACATTTTTGCCATACTTAATCTCGTAAGTAACACTATAACCATCTTGGTCAGAAGCCAACACATGCTTTTCGTCAGAAAACTCAGGCATGGGTATAGTCGTAAACATTAGCCCTGGATATACATCAATGACATATTTCTCAGCTCCCTTTTCTTCTCCTACCAATGAGGCAATGTATGTGAAATTAAATGCTTCCAAAACTTCTTCAAACACAAAAACCTTATCCACTCTCTTTTTATCTGATAGTGGCAGGCATCTTTTATCCACAAACACAGGGACCCAACCGCTGAAAGCGAGTTCCTTCTCAAGAGCGTTCATAAAAGATGGAAATTTGGTAGCAGGAATACCCTCTTCTGTCTTATAATCCTTTAAGAAGTCATCAAGTGTTTTTGCAAGGGGCACATATTTCAAGTTCTCAATAGTAGTTTGCTTTTTCAATTTGCTTCTGTCAAACACTACTTTCCGTTCCCTCCATGCTTTCTCCATAACTTTTGGTAGATGCTTCCTGAATTTCATATAAGAATTAAAATAGTTGGCATCCATAGTAAAGAACCCTGGAATTGCGACCCAATCCCTTGTATAATAAACATTTTTGTCCTTCACAGGAACAATGAATAAGCCCCATAATAAAGCCTTTTCGCCCTTATTCTTACTTCTTGATTTCTTTTTTGTTGACTTTTTGACTATTTCATGAAGGTGATTCTTTACGAAATCTGACCACTCTTCAGCATCTGCATCTCTCATTTCAATCAATTGTTCATAAGCGGTTTCCAATTGCAAGGCACACGCCACCTCATGCTTACACGGAATTCCCTTCCGGCCAAAAGGGCAATCACAAGACAAGTCTATATACATGTCATTATTGCTATAAACTAAATTGCCTTTTATATTATACACATTGTTTTCTTGTCCATAGGCGATTGCTTTAATGCTTTTGTGGGAATCAACATTTGTCGGACGAATACTTAAAATTTTGACCCTATCCTCTTTAAGATATTGTTCTCCCCGTTCAAAAATAGTTTTTCCAACCACTCTCCTGATTGACTCCTTGTCCAACCTACATCTGTGCATCATGGCTAACTGCCAGATATTTTGTGTTGCTTAACAAAATTAGTCCATGTGTATTTATTAATAAAGTGCTTGCCCGTAACGTTTTTTTTGCATTACTTTTATAACAAAACAAAAGTTACATGAACAGGCTTGTTTCTGTGCTGGCAATGACCCTGTTTTTAACATTTTTACAGTCCTGCAAATGGAAAACTTCCTGTAAAGCATCTTACACTTGGCTATATAAACTCGGTGAACCCATTACAGACAAGGAGATAGAGCGCCAATATGATTATTACGACATAGACCTGTTCAACACTTCTCCAGAACAGGTCAAGCGTATTCAGG
>JAJRPU010000053.1 GCA_024280615.1 Bacteroidota bacterium
GTCGAATTCTCTCACTGGGATTTTAAATGGTGTGGATTATTCTGTTTGGAACCCTGCCACCGACGGATTGATCGCTCAAAATTATGGCCCCGGCTCCCTCTCCCAGAAACAAAAATGCCGCGATGCATTGATCAAAAAGTTTTCCCTGAAGATAGATAAAAATACTCCCCTGCTTTGCATGATCACTCGCCTTTCCAGCCAGAAAGGAATTGATTCTCAGAACAGGTAAGATTTTTCGCATTATTTCATGGATAACTCTTGGGATTATTCTTCTCACAGGACTTTATAACCTGCACTATCACGGTTTGTTAAACAATCTGCTCTTTGAGAGCAAGGTTGGTCAACTGGCTCTTCTAAAAATGCTTCTCTTCGCTTTTATTATACTGTTAGGGCTACTTCACGATGTGTGGCTTGGTCCTAAACTAATTGATAAAACCCAAAAATATCCCTTAATTAGATGGATAGCCCGCGTTATGGTAATAATCGGCTTAATAATGATATGGCTCGGAATAAGAATAGTCCGGGGATAAGAGAAAGAGTTCTTTTGTGCCAATAAGTTAACCCAAAATAATACTTAACAATGGTATTGGCATATGTTAAATTTTTTGTATCTTTGTATAAAAAATGGGCTGATGAGGTTGCTTACTTCGCTAACGGTGCTGGGTCTAATTGTGGTGTCCTGTTCAAGTGTTCCGGAACCCGAGGAGTTCACATACGAATTTAAAATGCCTGAGTTTGAGCCAATTAATGCAGTGTTTTCCGACAGTGGGGGATGGTTAGTCAATCGATTGCGAGGCTATGCTTTGTGGATGTTTCCTGATTTCCAAACCACGTCTTTGCAAAATGGATTTTATGTAGTTGATAACAAAGAAAGGCTGTTTGGAAGGATAACTTTCGTGAGGGTTGATGCAGACAGTTTGAAACTCATCTGGCAGGACCTGGTGGAAAAACTCCGTCCATACGTCAAAGGTGAAGTTTATTTCAAAGAAACACAACACAAATTTGGAAAAACCTATCACTGGCTTATTACAGAGTCCCGGTTTCCAAGGGAACTGTTTAATAATTTGCGGAAATCTGGTACATTTCAAACACATATCATTTTGAAAGAAGGGGACAGGTGGCACAGAGTGGAAATAATCACATATAATTTACGAACGGATTCGGCAGATAGGGCAAGGATTTTCAAAGCTGTTCAATCATTTAAAATTCTGCCACAGGACGAACGAATCCCTTATGAAGTTCAAGGTGTTCCTTCTGGTGTAGAAGCGTATTTAGTCCCTGTCCCAGAGGGTTTCCAAGCATCTGGATACATTTTCCCGATGGACGCATTGCAGGAAGCACACTGGAAGGTGGAAAGTATGGATGACCCGAATATTTTTATCAGGCGGGATGTGGTATATATTTCTGCTGCCTATACCATGGGATTTCCTATGTATGTCGCTACGATGAACGGCAACCAGATAAACTACCACGGGGAAATTCCAACGAGCCGTTCGCAATGGCTCGGACTATTGAACAGCATCTGGGGAGGAGGCTGGCAACTGGAGGAATTGTGGACGGAACCCGTCAAACCTTTGAAAAGAGATATTGAAATGCAATTGAATGCTACCATCCAGCAGGGATATGGAGTCTTCCCGACAGAGAAGCATGCCACGGCATTCATTGCCCTGTTCAAACGGGGGAATTTATACCGGTATGCGATTCTCACTGCCGGCTCCATGATTCTCAGTGGATGGGGTGTGGGCTCAGCATTCGCCTATGGAAGCCTTGTAACTCTACAGATGCCTGAGGATAAGCATAAAGAGATGTCTCATCTTTTGTTTTCTCTATCCTTTGATGTTATTGCAAATCCAGACTGGGTATCTGCCGTTAGACGCCGAAACCAGCAAATTCAAACTGCCATTGGACAATGGACCAGGCAACGACTGGAAGCCATCAAACAGGAAGGTGCAATGTTCAGGCAATATCTCCTTTCCCGACAGGCAGAGGCAGAAGCCTTTAATGAAGCACTGTATAGCCATCAAGAATTTGTTTCGGACATAAACGAAGCATGGGGGAATATCCTGGGAGAAAACATTTATGCCCAGGACCCTTCAACGGGCGAAATTTTCTACCTTGACGACCTGGGTGGGACATACCTGCGAAACCCTGAAACAGGAACAATTCTCATGGGTGTGGACCCCTATTCCGCAGACCATCTGCAAAGCCTTGGCTGGCAACCCATGAATTTATCCTATGAGCCGTTTGATTAATAGCAAATTAGACTATCATTTAGGACTTGAGAGCATTCCTATTGCAGTACTTTACCCGAGTTACGCACTTTCATTTTAAAGAACATACTGGTATACAGTTAGTTTGTCCTAAATTTAGGGTCTGCTTTTCATTTATGCAGAATTACCCTGTGTTACAAAGGTAGGTAAAAATTTTTTATCAGTGTCAAAATTACAAAAAATTTTCATAACGCAAAATACTTTGATTTTTGCTGAAAAACGTTGATATTGCTGGATTTTATACTTGCCATATTGCGTAACTTAGGTAATA
>JAJRPU010000054.1 GCA_024280615.1 Bacteroidota bacterium
AATTCCATTTAGAAACACTTCTTACATAAGTAGGCAATTCAGAACCAGTAAAGTAATAATAAGCCTCTTCGGTAAATGTCCCCATAGGAAGAACCACATTTATTACCTCTTTTTCAAGACGCTCTGTATTTGAGCTTCTAATAACTTCCAAGTTATAAGACAGATCGTAGAAAGCACTTCCCAACTTGATATTCCCCGAAAAAGATTTTACGTTCCCAGTTATCATATAGCTAGTTACCATATCAAAAGGGTCTACGTAGCACTGTAGCTGAAGGGCAGTAAGTACATTGTTTGAGAATACATCATAAGAAGGGTCATATTGTGTAGCCTTGAAGTAAGAACCGTTGTTAAATTTAATGGAATCGAACCAGCCGTTTGAATTGAAATAATAATAAGCGGTGTCTTTGCAAGACGTATCAATCATATTATTGCAAGTTACGGACATACTTAACTTACCGCTTGAATTATAAAACAATAATTTTCTTGAGGTGTCAACAGTACTATTGGGATTGTATGATAATGTACGTGTTTCTTGTAGTTTAGAGTTTGAGTAAAAATATTGTTTAACTTGCCATTTATTACCATTAACATCGTATCTAACAATTGAATCAATTCCGTCCAGACCAAAAAAGATGGTGTCCTTACCAATAAAATTTCCCGAGGCGTCATATTCTTCTACTTTTGAACATCTCACTTGTGCATCGTAAAAAAAACTGCTTGTTCTATTCAAGATAAAAGAGTTAGACGACGTATCAAATGAGAAAAACTTTGTGCTATCGGATTCGGTAATTGAGCCATTCATATAATATACGTGAGTGGAATCGGACTTTTCTAATTGGGTCTGCGAAGGTGGATTATTGTTTAAAACAAGTTTATATTGGAGCTGCTGGGCATTGGTTAATCCAATGGTAACTAAACCAGTTAACCCTATTGCCAAGACATTTGCTCTGAGTATCATGGTGTATATTTTTTTCAAAGGTAAGGAAAATTTTTCCTATTGTCAAATTGAAGAGTTGTTTCTTGTATCAGTGCAGGAATATCAATAGCCTCTTTTTCATTATTTTTAAATTGTCTAAATTTGTAAAACAACAACACTAAAACTAAAAATCAAGAAGCAATGAAGCAAGGAATGTTTGTCATAGGATTAGGGGTTGCTTTGGTGGCACTGGCACAACAGGTCCAATGGGTCGCTGACAAAAGCCACTCTAGAATCGGATTTAAGATTGCGCACATGGGCATTTCCCAGGTCTCCGGTGAATTCACTGAATGGACACTTACTGTAACTACTGAAGGTGAGGATTTTCAAACAGCTAAAGTTCGCTTAGAAATAGATGCTGCAAGCATTAATACCAATAATGAAAAGCGAGATGCCCACTTGAGGCAATGTGATTTCCTGTGTGTAGAGAAATATCCCAAGATAATTTTTGAAAGCACAAAGATAATACCCGTTGAAGGAAAAGAAAATGAGTATGTTTTAGAAGGCAATTTGACTATGCGAGGAAAAACTCATCCAGTTAAGTTGACCTTGATTCATCATGGAACAGTTAAGGACCCGTGGGGCAACACACGAGCAGGCTTCACAATAAAAGGCACTTTAGACAGATTTAAGTGGGACGTTGCATATAATAAGACACTGGAAACAGGTGTGCCGCTAGTAGGCAGAGAAGTAGAATTAGATATCCACATTGAGCTAATTAAAAAATCATAAGGATTATAAACCGCTTACTTCTTAAGGTAGTAATGAAGTTAGAAGGGTGGATTTGAAAGCATGCGTATAAAGTGTTTAACAAGCAAAGGATAAGTTAGGGCAGTATAGACCAATCCGAAGACTGCCCCCCAAAGGTGAGCCTCGTGGTTTATGTTATCTGCTGCACGACGGGACATCCAGATACTGTATGCTAAATAAAGGACGCCCATTATTATTGCAGGCATCGGGATAAAAAAGACAAGTACCATATTCCAAGGATTAATTAAAATGGCGGAAAAGACAACAGCCGAGACAGCCCCTGATGCCCCCACGCTGACGTAAGCAGGGTCGTGCCTATGTTTATAGTAGGACGATAAAGATGCCATTATTCCAGAAAGAATGAAAAGCACAAGATAATTAAGACGACCAAGCCAGTAGTCCTGAGCAATAAATACAAATGTTCGTTCTACATAAGAACCAAATGAATAGAGGACAAATACATTTATAATCAAGTGTAAAAGCCCTGCGTGAACAAACATATGAGTAACAAAGCGATAATACTCCCTCTGCGTATAAATACGGTAAGGAATTAGAGCCAATTTATAAATCAAATAGTGTTTTTGAAGGGCAAGAAGAGACACGATTATTATCGTAATTATAAGGAGTCCTGTAATAATGCCTGTGTCTATACCCATTTTTTGAGGCTAAACTACAACACATTATGTTTATCTGAATTCAGTCAAAATTTTGTTGTATAACTTTGTAGTATCAAAAAACCCCGCACTATGAGTAAGGAATACAAGGTTATCGGTATCATGTCGGGCAGTTCATTAGACGGTCTAGACATATCTTATGCTCGCTACTGGCAAGAGGAAGGTAGCGAAAAATGGAACTTTGAGTTCATCAAGACTGAACTAATGCCTTATCCACGAAAATGGCAGTTAAGACTCGGCAATTTGGCTTATCAGGACGCCATCACATACCTAAAAACAAGTGCTTACTACGGCTTGTTCATAGGAGAGCAAGTCCGCGAATTCCTTCTCAAACACGACATAGACAAAAAGGATGTTGACTTCATCGCTTCTCACGGACACACTGTGTTCCATCAACCAGAGAACCATGTGTCCAGCCAAGTGGGAGACGGCGCTAAGATAGCAGCAATCAGTGGCATTCCAACCATTTCAAATTTCAGAGACACTGACGTTGCCCTTGGCGGACAGGGAGCCCCTATATCGCCAGTGGGCGATAAACTATTGTTCCCTGAGTTTCCACTTGCTTTGAATCTGGGAGGGTTCGCAAACATTTCCGCCCAGTTGGCAGATGGCAGGCTCATAGGTTTTGACATTGTTCCGGTCAATGTCATTATCAATCAAATCGCAAAGGACTTAGGCTATGACATGGACAAGGACGGTTCCCTTGCCCGAGAAGGTAACGTTGACGAAGACCTTCTCAAAACCCTAAATGAAATTTGGTACTACGACAAACCATTCCCCAAATGCCTAAGTCTCGGTTGGGTCAATAGGGTTTTGAAGCCAATCTTCAAGAGGTCTAAAATCAATAAGATTGACCTCTTAAGAACATACTATGAACATGTGGCTACTCAGATAGGTAATGCCCTAAAGAAAATAAATGAGATTGGGCTTGCCGAGGGCAAGGAGCAAAGAATGCTTGTTACTGGAGGAGGAGCCTTCAATGAGTTCCTGCTTGAGAGAATAAGGGATTATGTTGACGTTGAGATGGTAATCCCTGATGATGAACTGGTCAAATTCAAGGAGGCTCTCATCATTGGATTGCTGGGCATTTTGAGGATGGAAGGCAAGCCCAATGTGTATGCTACAGTAACAGGAGCAGACAAAGACACTATTAACGGAGCACTTTATCTACCAGCACCTGAATCAAAGTAACACTACGTAATTAACGTTTTTGTAACTTAACATTAAACTCGTTGGCGGGTTCCGCTTATGGAGCCCGCTTTTTCTTTTTTACAACTATATTAACATATCAAACCAAAGACACCGTTATTGCCTAATTTCACTATCAAATCTGACATTGTTATGACACTAAGACCCAAAAAGCCATCAGAGAGCAAAGTTGTAACAACTCACTTTGTAATGCCTGATGACACCAACCATCTTGGCTATTTGCTTGGAGGACGCCTGCTTCACTGGATGGACCTAGTAGCCGCAATTGTTTCTCAGAAACATTCAGAACGAGTTACTGTGACAGTAGCTGTGGATAATGTAGAATTTAACAGACCGATTGGTCTGGGAGACATAGTAACAATTGAAGGTTTTGTAACAAGGGCATTCAATACGTCTATGGAAGTTTTTATTGACGTGTGGGCGGAGAACGTGCCTAAGGGAAACAGATATCATGCCACAAGTGCTTTTTATACATTTGTTGCAATTGATTCGGCTGGGAAACCAATCCCCGTGTGTCCAGTGGAACCGGAAACAGACAGGGAAAAATATCTCTTTGAGACAGCGGTTCTTAGAAGAGAATTTAGGCTATTTATGGCAGGTAGGATAAACATTGAGTCGCTTGACAAACTGGTTGAACGGCTTCGGGAAGTCAGAAACACGCTAAGCAATTTTTGAATCAGGCAATCATGTCTGCAATAAAACTTTTGGAGGGTTTGAACGACAAGCAACAGGAGGCAGTCCTTGCCATTGATGGACCAGTAATGGTCATCGCAGGTCCAGGTTCAGGAAAAACAAGAGTTTTAACACACAGATTAGCATATATGATAGCAAATGGCATAAAGCCTCACAACATAGTTGCTTTGACCTTTACCAATAAGGCTGCCCGAGAAATGAAAGAGCGAGTTGAAAAACTCATTGGACGCCACATAAAAGACTTATGGATCGGAACTTTCCATAGCATATTTGCTAAAATCCTGAGGCGAGAAGGCGGAAGATTGGGCTATGAACCAGACTACTCTATATACGACACAGATGACGTTAAACAACTACTCAAAGAACTGATTAAAACAATGGATTTGCCAGATGAACTATACAAACTCAATACTGTTGCAAGACGCATATCAGAACTCAAAAACTCTATGGTTACACCAGAAGACTATTTCAGAAGGGCAGATTTGATGGCAGAGGACGAGGCAGCAGGCAGAGAACACTTCGGCAAACTATATCTCACCTATCAAAAGCGATTGAGGGCTGCTAACGCCATGGACTTTGACGACTTGCTTCTAAATATGTATTTAGTCCTGCAACATTTCCCCGATGCACTATACAAATACCAAAACTTGTTTGAATACATTATGATTGACGAATTTCAGGACACAAATAAGGTCCAATACGAAATTGCTAAGAAACTGGCTGGAATCCATGAAAATCTGTTTGTAGTGGGAGACGATGCCCAGAGCATCTATGCATTTAGGGGCGCAAACCTTGAAAACATTTTTGCATTCCAAAGAGACTTCCCAGACCATAAACTAATCAGATTAGAACAAAACTATAGGTCAACACAAACCGTTGTTGAAGCAGCAAATAACTTAATAAAACACAATACAAGACAGATTCACAAGCGTCTGTGGACAACCAATCCAAAAGGCGAAAAAATAAGAATTCTAAGGGGAGAAGATGAATCTCATGAAGGCAGGAAAATAGCTAGCGACATATTTGAACGAGTGATGCGTAAACATCTCAGATATTCTCAATTTGCTATCTTATACAGAACAAATGCACAATCAAGACCCATTGAGGAAGCCTTACGCAAACAGGGAATCCCTTATCGCATCGTCGGAAGCCTTGAATTCTACAAGCGAAAGGAAATTAAGGATGCCCTTGCCTACTTGAAAGTTGTCATCAATCCTCATGACGACGTCTCTCTGCTCAGAATAATAAATCTACCGCCAAGAGGTATAGGAAAAACAACTATTGAGAAACTTCAGATATATGCTCAAGAAAAGGGCATATCTTTGTGGCAAGCGATGAAAAGGGCAATTAAAGAAAAATTATTTCATGAACGAACATTAAACGCAATTGATTCATTTATCACCATGATTGAAGCCCTAAGGTTAAAACTCAATAACACAGATGCTTACGACCTCGCAAAGACAATCCTTGAAAGGTCCGGACTACTGGAACACTATAAAAAAATAAGCCAAAAAGACATTGACCAGAAGGAACGCATTGAAAACATAGAATCTTTGCTTGCTGGAATTAAGGAATTCACAGAGAACGAAGACCTTGACGAACTGACCGAAGAGGAAAAGGAACTTCCACCACTGGTTAGATACCTGCAAAGCATTAGCCTTATGACCGACCAAGATATGGCACCTGAGAGCGTTGATGCAGTAACGCTTATGACACTTCACGCTGCCAAGGGTCTGGAGTTTGACCATGTTTATATTGCAGGCGTTGAGGAGGACCTGTTACCTTCATACCTGTCTGCCAATGACCCAGAGGCTATTGAGGAGGAGCGACGCCTCTTCTACGTGGGCATTACAAGAGCAAGACATTCTGTAACCCTGTCATACGCCAGAAAACGCTATAAATACGGGAAAGAGTTTTCACCAGAAATAAGCAGATTTGTTGATGAATTGGGCGATGAAGTGATTGATTTGCCCAAGAGCGACCCTGCCGTGACAGTCAAACACTTGGCTTCTGAACAACGGGCAGTCCATAGGGCACGAGAGAAAAAACCACAACCAACAACTGCCATACCGCTTAAAAACTTTGTTCCAGACAACCCGTTTTCCGTCAAAGAAGGAAATGTTATTGTGCATAATAAATTTGGCATTGGGAAAGTTATTCAAATAGAGGGCGAAGGAACACAACGAATCGCCCTGATTAGGTTCCAAGACAAAACAAGAAGGATAATGCTGAAATATGCTAAACTTAAAATCTTGAAATGATGAGTAGTTCCTTTGAAGAATTTGTAAAAACACTATCTGAAGGTCAAAAATTAGAACTTTTAGCCATACTTCTCAGAAGCCTGATAAATAAAGACTCTCAGGAGAATTATCAACTTATAAAACGTATTGAAACCCTTGAAAAACAATTAGCAAGCCTTGAGGAGAAATATGAAGCCCTGATTAAGTTGCTGGCAGAAATATCTATCTTGAAAGAACAAGTAAGGGCATTGGAAACAGCTGTTGCTAATCTAATTACTGAACAGCAAACCAAAGCCACCAACACTATAATGAATCAGGAAGCATCCTCACAACCACAATTGGAAACAACAAGCACTAAGGCTGATAAAATAGAACCAAAGAAAACTATGGAATCAAAGGAACCAGAACCTTCTCAGGCAACCGCCACTACACAACAAGCCAAAGAAGTTAGTAATATTCTTGCCCACGACCTGTGGAAATCCATTGGGTTTAACGAACGATTCGCCTTCATAAGAGAACTGTTTCAGGGAAATGCCGAGGAATTTACTAAATTAATCAATACTCTGAACGCTACCACCGAGATGAAGGAAGCTCGTAAACTGCTTAAATCAACACATTCCCAATACAATTGGGACCAGGCAGATGAGGACGTCGTAGAAATGTTTTATGAGATAGTGGAAACTAAGTTTGGTTCTTCGTTAAGATAGACTGCAAAACACTTATCCATTCTTCAATGGAAAGTTGTTCTGGTCTTTTTTGTAAGACTTCTGGAGGCAACTGGTTTGCATAAGGTTTTAATGTGTTCTTGAGTTGTTTTCTTCTCTGAGCAAATGCCTGCGTAAGGATTTTGCGAGCATAGTAAATATCAATGTTAAGCATAGGTTGAGGTAGTCGTTCCATTTTAAGTACAGTGCCCCACACCTCAGGAGGAGGCTTAAATGCTCTTGGAGACACGTCCATAACCCGTGAAACTTTGTAGAAAAGATGGAGGATAACGGATAGCCAGTTGGTTGTGCGTTGCCCAACATAAAGCAATCTAACTGCTACTTCCCGTTGCATCATCAAAACCGCTTCTGGAACACAGTCTTTGGTCTCAAGCGTTTTCCAAACGACGCCATTGGCTATGTCATAAGCCAGATTGCCTGCTATTCCAAACTGTTTCCCTTCTGGAACAAGCATTTTCCAATCTATCTTCAAGGCATCCCCATTGACAATCTTTGCTTTGGGATACTTGGATTTCAATAATTCATAGAGTTTCAGGTCAATCTCAATAACTATTAGTTTTTCAGGATTGATGCGATATAAGTGCTCCGTGAGAGCCCCTTCGCCACCACCAATTTCTAAAAGATACTCATATTCTTTGCCCCACAACTTAATAGCAGAAGCAATGGTTTGCAACGCTTTTTTATCCACTAAAAAATGTTGTCCCCATTTACGACCCATCCTTTCCTGAAACCTGTTTTGTTTTATAGTATTCGCATATATCTGTCAGAGGGCATTGGTCACATTGTGGATTTCGGGCTTTGCAAACATATCTTCCATGAAGAATAATCCAATGATGAAATTTTGAACGATAATCAGGAGGGATGAGAGGCGATAATATCCTTTCGGTCTGCTCTGGACTCCTAGCGTTATGCAGTCCCAATCGTTTGGTCACCCTGAACACGTGAGTGTCAACACCAAGAACCGGTTCACCATATAGCGTTGAGGCGATAACATGGGCGGATTTCTTCCCTATCCCAGGTAATTCCTGTAAATCTTTCGCATTATCAGGTATTTTACCACCGAATTCTTTGACCACCTTTTGAGCCAGTTCAATCAAGTATTTAGTTTTATTATTGGGATACGAACAAGTTTTAATGAGTTCATAAACTTCTTTTGGGGATGCTTTTGCGAGAGCATACACGTCTGGAAACTTCTTGAAAAAGACGGGAGTTATCTCATTGACACGTTTGTCAGTGCATTGTGCTGAAAGCAATGTTGCAACGACCAATTCATAAGGATTTCTGTAGCGCAATTCTGTAGTAGGCGACGGATTTATTTTTTCAAAAACCCGTATGATTTTTTTAATTTTCTTTTCTGCGTCTGGAGATGCTGAGTAGCGTGCTGCCTTAGAAGCTGCTGATGACCTTGTCCCCTTCTTTATAGACCCCAATTCTGCGGTATTTTTCCAATCGTTTAGCGAGGAGTTCGTCAACTGGAATTTCTTCCAATTCCTTGAGATGCTTGAGGATTTCCCTTCTTAATATCTTTGCTGCTTTTTCAGGGTCCACATGGGCACCCCCAACAGGTTCCTTTATAATGCCGTCAATGATTTTGTACTTATAGAGATATTGAGGAGTCAATTTAAGTGCCTCGGCAGCTTCCTTCTTGTGGTCCCAATCTCGCCATAGTATTGAGGAACAGGATTCAGGACTAATAACTGAGAACCAAGTGTTTTCCATCATTAGGATTCTATCGCCTACACCTATTCCGAGGGCACCTCCAGAAGCCCCTTCGACAATAATGATGACTAATATAGGCACTCTGAGACGTGCCATTTCAAAAAGGTTTCTGGCTATCGCTTCAGCCTGACCCCTCTCCTCCGCTTCCATTCCCGGGAAGGCACCGGGAGTGTCCACCAATGTAACAACTGGCTTGCCATATTTCTCTGCTAGTTTCATTAGCCTAAGGGCTTTGCGATAGCCTTCCGGATTAGCCATACCAAAATTGCGATATTGCCTTTCCTTAGTGTTCGTACCTTTCTGTTGTCCAATAAACATAACTGTTTTCTTCCCTAAGAGCCCGAAGCCCCCTACAATAGCCGGGTCGTCATGTCCCATTCGGTCTCCATGTAGTTCAAGCCAGTCGTCACACATTGTGTTCAAGTAATAGAGAGTTTGAGGGCGGTCTGGATGCCTTGATAACAGAACCCTTTCCCAAGGAGTGAGTTTCTCATATATCTCCTTTCGTTTTTTAACAATTTCTTTTCTGAGCTTTTCTATTTCCTCATCTGGAATGTTCTCTCCCCGTTCTTTTTGCTGTAGCATGTGCCGCAGTTGGGTTTCTAACTCCTCAATTGGCCTTTCAAATTCTAAGTATGTTGGCATGGGAACCTTTTTCGTCTTTCCAAAGTTATATAATTTCGGATTGAGAACTGAGGGTTGACGGCCCGGTAGTTCAGCAGGTTAGAATGTCGGCTTGTCAGGCCGAAGGTCGCGGGTTCGAATCCCGTCCGGGCCGCTAAGATTCCCTCAACGATCCTACTTCTTATAATCAAAATCACCTCCTTTCTCTTCAATCAAGAAGTCCTGATTATCTTAGTCCTAAAAAGATTCATGGCAAACCGAAAAGAACAACAGTCTCAAGTATCTATAAAAGATTTTGAGGCTTATAGGCAAGGATGGATAATTGCTATCTGGGCTGGTTCTTTCGGACTGTTAAGTTTTACAGGCACCATTATTTCTATCTTCCTATTTCCCGAATTCAATGATTTATTCTTCTTAGCAAATGGGCCATTGAGCATTGCTACGTTCATCTTGCTTATCGTTTCAATTAAACACTTAGCCGAAGCATACGACGATGAAAAAATGTATAAAAGATTCCTGAAAGCAGGGATAATATGGATAATTATGCTAACCATTATCTGGACAACTCAATTGGTTGCACCGCCGGGACAATACCTAAAAGTTCTCAACATAGGTTCACTCCATCACGCCATAACACATTTAATTAAAGCTCCCTTCTTCTCATGGGCTTTGCTCGTGGTATTACTGGTATTATATGTAGCATCACTCATTTGGGGCTTTGGTGCACTTTTCAGACTGATGAAGTATACCCAAAACCCTTTGTACGCAGTAGGCATGATATATCCAATTTTCCTATACCTCTCACTCGTAATTCAGGGCTATTTTTTGCTAAAAAAGACCTCGTTAAAGAGAGAATTGTTTAATTACATTAAGCAAGCTTTTCACTTCGTCTATATTATATTGTTGTGTATTATATTCTCGCTCGCCTATAAGGACCGAAAATTCTACATTAGGCATAAACAAATTCCTTCTTACACTTTTAAGTCGCTCAATAGTTGTTTTAATAGCTAATAAAGAATTATCTATGCCTATCCATTTACGGTTATTATATTGGGCGGCTAACAAAGTGGTCCCCGAACCACAAAAAGCATCCAAAACATAACTGTTATCGCGAGATGATGTTTTAATAATAAGATCAAGCATTTCATAATTTTTTTGTGTAGGATATACTGGATACTGCGGATCTTTAAATTCCCATATATCTTGTACTCTTTTCCCTGGTTGTTCGTCTGCATATATTTTTTTTCTTGGAACCCCAGTATTTGACCATTCAATTAAGCCCTTCCTATCCCATTCTTCCAATGTCCTCACATCTGTCCGCCAATGCCTACCTTTGGGTGGCATGATGCCCTTAAATGGTTTTGAAGTATTGCCTTTATTAGTTTCACCTGGTGCATGTAACGGAATAGTAGTGTAGCGTCTACCGTCTTTATCAACCTTAGGAAATAATCGTTTAATATCCTCCTCAGAATATGGCGTATAAGGTTCATTCCAAATAAACTTATCTGTTTTTGTGTAAAATAATACCATATCTTTTATATTGCCATATCCTTTTCTTTTAAAGTTCTTTGGATTGCATTTAATGCGGGCTATATCATTTCTGAAATTCTTAACCCCAAATATCTCGTCCATTATTATCTTAACATAATGTCCAACCTTACTATCTATGTGAACATATATAGAACCTTCTTCTGAGAGCAATTCACGGAGTAAAATAAGGCGTTCCCTCATAAATTCTAAGTATTCTTCCAGCTTAAAAATATCACTATAAGCTATTACTCCCTGTTTCGCTTTACTCACTGAGTTTGCACGAGTGCCATCAACAGTAAATACATTATTAGTCCCAAATGGCGGGTCTATATATATTAAATCTATCTTCCCCACATATCCCCCTTTATCCAATAACCATTTTAACACAGGCATATTATCACCCCAAATAAGCATATTATCCGTATCATCACTATCATACAATTTGCGGATATTAGCAACTGGCGTATTGCTCAATATTTCCCTCTCAGGTTTTTTCCCAGGGTAAACAAGTTCTACTACCATAACCTCTAATTTGTGCTATATATAAAATCTCTTAACAACAACGCACTAAAAATATTCTTTTGTTTGTATTTAGGGCTAGTAATTGTCCTATACATCTTATTGTTACCTCTAATATAAAGCACTCCATCCAAAATAGCCACTGGAACAATTTTCTTACGTTTACTAAAACTTTCAAATATCCGCAAGGCATCGCTTAACTGAGCATATTGATGCCCTCCAAAATCCGTTAAAAATTTTGCCTCTCCGATTATATACTTGTTTCTTATTCTAACTACTAAGTCTAAACCTTTATCTCTATTATAACCACAATACTTATGTGCAAAATCCTTAAGTTCCTTATCCGAACCATCTAAAATTGCATCTTCCTGACTGTTTAAAAATTTATTCATCTCTAACAAAGGTAGCCCCAATGACCCTTTTCTCAACCAGTTTCTAAACATCGGTCCAATCTGCCTGTTTATTTCTTTTGGTTCAGTACATTGTTTATAAATTTCACTTAATCCCATCTCATACAACCTACCACATAACCTACGCACAGTACGTGGATTTATATCTATGGCGGTTGGGTCTCTTTTCAAGTAAGCAACATAAGGATCCTGTATTGGAAATTTTTCAAATCTTAATAACAATCGTATAAGTCTCTTACACCTTCTCTTACTAAATGCCGTCTCCACCTCTTGCCACAACTCTTGATCTATTTCACGAATTCCTTCTGGAATAGCAGGATATATAGTAAATAAATCGTCCAAATATGACCTTTGGTTCGCGTATTCAATACTTAATTCTAACCAGTGATTCATCCTGCCCAATTCTCTACAAAAATAAAAAATCACCTTCTTTATGACTTACAACTGTTCCTTTAAAAACTTTATAAACTCCTCCATGGTCATTGTTCCGATTTGTTTGCGACCTCTGGAACGTACTGCTACGGTGCCCTCCTCGGCTTCACGTTGTCCGACAACTGCCATGTATGGGATGCGTTGTTTTTCTGCTTTGAGGATTTTCTTGTTTATTTTTTCGTCTGAGTCGTCCAAGAGGGTTCTGAATCCTGCGTCTCTGAGTTTTTGTTCCACTTGTTTTGCATAGGCAACGAACTTTTCGGAAATGGTCAAAATGGCTACTTGGATAGGTGCGAGCCATAGTGGGAATTTGCCTTCTGTGTGTTCAATAAGCACTCCCACGAACCGCTCTATGCTTCCGAAGGGGGCACGGTGGATCATTACAGGACGATGCAGCTTGTTGTCGGGACCCATGTATGTAAGGTCAAATCGTTGCGGAAGGTTATAGTCCACTTGGATTGTTCCGAGTTGCCATTCTCGTCCGAGGGCATCACGAACCATAAAGTCCAGTTTAGGACCGTAGAAGGCTGCTTCTCCTTCCATTACTCTTGCTGGCAGTTTCATTTCCTCTGCTGCCTGTTGAATGGCTTTCTCTGCTTGTTCCCAAAGTTCGTCATCACCAATGTATTTCTCTTTGTTGTTTGGGTCTCTGACAGAAATCTGAGCACTAAAATCTTCAAATCCAAGTTTTTTAAACACGAACAAAACGAGGTCTATAACGCTTTTGAACTCATCAAGGACTTGGTCAGGACGGCAGAAGATATGGGCATCGTCAACCGTGAAGCCCCGAACACGCAATAAACCGCTTAGTTCTCCCGATTGCTCATAGCGATAGACTGTTCCGAATTCTGCCAGTCGCAAAGGCAAGTCGCGATATGACCGTGGCTCCGCCTTATATATTTCGCAGTGATGTGGACAATTCATTGGTCGTAAAATATATTCTTCTGTTTCATCTGGTGAGGTGAAGGGTTGAAACATATGATGATGATACTTCTGGAAGTGCCCACTTATTTCATAAAGATGCTTTCGTGCGATATGTGGCGTGTAAACAAATTTGTATCCGCGTTTAACCTGCTCACGATATAGGAAATCTTCCAGTTGCTTACGTAGTATTGCACCGTTGGGTAACCATAGCGGTAATCCAGACCCGACATTTTGCGAAAAAGTGAATATTCCCAATTGTTTTCCGAGGACGCGATGGTCCCTCTTCTTGGCTTCTTCAAGACGTTTAAGATATTCCTTGAGTTCTTCTTTTGTAGGGAAAGAGATTCCGTAGATACGTGTCAATTGCGGTCTAGACGGGTCGCCACGCCAATATGCTCCCGCAACATTAGTTATTTTAACTGCTTTGATAAACCCAGTGTGTGGCAAGTGAGGACCACGACACAGGTCAACGAAATTGCCGTGTTCATAAAACGAAACAACATCGTCTTCAATACCTTCAAGGATTTCCAGTTTATACGGGTCGCCTTTTTTCTTGTAATACTCAATTGCTTCCTGTTTGGACAATATGCGTTTTTTGAATGGGCTTTTACGCCGTGCCAACTCCAACATCTTCTTTTCAATCTGCTTAATTTCCTTTTCTCCGATGGTTCTGTCGCCAAGGTCAACATCATAGTAAAAGCCGTTTTCTATTGCTGGACCAGTGCCAAATTTAACGCCTGGATACAGCGATTCAAGGGCTTCGGCGAGCAAGTGAGCCGATGAATGCCAGAAAATATGCTTCCCTTCTGGGTCTTGCCACGTTACTGGTCTGATGCGGTCGCCCTCTTGAACTTCATAAAAGAAATCTTTTATATTGTTGTTTATAACTGCTCCAAGTATTTCATCTTTTTTGTCGGAATAATACTTTTCAACTATTTCCCGCAGGGTTGTCCCTTTAGGGACGGACACCTCTCCAACGCCTTCTAAAAACACTTTTATTTCGCTCATGGCGTTAAATTTGCCTGACTATTTCAACGAAAGAATTTGCGTTTAGGCTTGCACCCCCTACCAATCCGCCGTCAACATCTGGTTGGGAAAACAAATCTTTTGCATTATTGGGTTTTATGCTTCCACCGTATAGAATTGACGTGTTTTGTGCTGTCTCTTCGCCATATCGCTGGACTACCAACTGCCTAATGAAAGCATGCATTTTCTGGGCATATTCTGGCGTTGCCGTCCTGCCTGTTCCAATTGCCCACACTGGCTCATAGGCAATTACTACATCGGCAAACTGTTCGGGTTCCAGAGTGAAGAGAGCACTGATTACCTGCCTTTTAACAACATGTTCGCTATGGTTACGATTGTATTCATCTTCTGTCTCGCCCACACAAAAGATAACTTTCAAGCCGTGCTCAAGGGCTTTCTCTACTTTTGCTCGCAGAAGCAGGTCGTCTTCGCCGAAGTATTGCCTTCGCTCAGAGTGCCCGATGATAACATAGTCAACGCCAAGGTCCTTAAGCATTGGGGCACTCACTTCGCCCGTGTAGGCTCCAAAATCTTCTGTGTGGATATTTTGAGCACCAAGAAAAATTTTATCATTTTGTTTAATTTCCTCACCCACCTGATATAGATGAGTGAATGGCGGACAGAGAATCACTTCATCGGCATTAAAACCATCTTTCAATTGGCTGGCTATTTCCTCTGCTAATTGCTTGCCTGCTGAAGGCGTCGTGTTCATCTTCCAGTTCCCTGCTACAATCTTTTTTCTCATTTGGTTTTATTTTCCCACCATCGTTCCCATTGAGATAATTCAAATACTTTTCTAAAAAGTTTCTCGTATTCAGGCGTTAGGTCAATTTTTCTGCGAGCCATCATTCGGCGGGCTGTGTCAAGGGCTCTGTCAACATTGTATGTAGTGAAACCCTGAGCCCCTCCCCATGCAAAGGATGGAATGAATGTTCTTGGGAAGCCTGCTCCAAAGACGTTAGCACTGACCCCAACCACAGTCCCTGTGTTAAACATAGTGTTTATACCTGCTTTGGCATGGTCACCCATTATTAAACCAAGGAATTGCATCCCTGTGTCTATAAAACGTTTCTCTACATAGTCCCACATCTTCACTGGTCCATACGTGTTTTTAAGATTTGAGTTGTTTGTATCGGCACCAATGTTTACCCATTCAGAGATGAAGGCGTGTCCGATGAACCCATCGTGAGCCTTGTTGCTATATCCCTGA